>JARRJX010000103.1:0-9765 GCA_037388645.1 Chloroflexota bacterium | reverse complement strand
TGCCGACGTGCTGCAACGGCTCCTCTTCGCCGATGATCATGGTGGGCATCGGGGTGGTCTTGACCGCCGTCCCGGTCTCCCCGGCCAGGGCGGGCGATTCAAGCTCCCCCGGCGGGCGCGGCTCGAACAGGCCGGGCGGGAGGGGAATCGCCCCTTCCTGCTCAATCGGGAGGACGTCCTCGCCACGCAGCACGGCAGCCGCCCGCAGCACGGCCTGCACCGGCTTGAGATAGCCCGTGCAGCGGCAGAGCACCCCGGCCAGCGCCTCACGCACCTGCGCCTCGCTGGGGCTTGGCTCCTTATCGAGCAGCGCCTTGGCAGCCAGGATCATGCCCGGCGTGCAGTAGCCGCACTGGATCGCGCCGGTCTCGACGAAGGCGGTTTGCAGCGCGTGGAGCGGCTCGCTGCCGCGCCAGCCGCGCATCTGCGCGCCGCCCACCCCTTCGATGGTGGTGATCGCGCGCCCGGCGGCCTGGGCGGCGAGCATCACGCAGCTATTCACCGGGACGCCGTCGACGAGCACCGCGCAGGCACCGCACTCGCCGGTCTCGCAGCCGTGCTTGACGCCAAACAGGCCGTGCGCCCGCAGCGCGGCGAGCAGCGTCTGGCCTGGCGTCACCTCGTATACCACATCCTCACCGTTGAGCTGGAATTCAATTCGCATCGGCGTGAGTCTCCTTCAATACCATGCCGGTGTTCGTGTTTATCATTCGTCGTCGGGGGCTATTGTGCCGCGACCGCATCGAGCGCCGTGTCGAGCGCCCGGCGGGCCAGAGTCAGGGCCAGGTCGAGGCGGTATTCGGCGCTGCCCCGGAAATCGGCGTAGGCCGGGCCCTGGGCGTGGGCGGCGGCAAGCCCGTCCCGGAGCGACTCCTGGGCCGACTCGCGCCGGGCGGGGGCAATCGTCTCCTCGGCCAGGGTCAGCCCCTCCAGCAGCCCGCCCACCGCCGTTTGGACGGCCTATTTGCCCCCCTCGGCGGGATAGGCAACTGAGGCCACGCAGACAATGGGCGAATCGGCGAGGGTGCGCCCCGTTTGCTCGTAGCCCCACCCGATCGGGTCGTGGAGGTCGATTGAAATCCCGGCGACGATCTGGCCCGGCAGGTCCGCCGTGCGGGCGCGTTCCAACAGGGCAGGGAGCTCCATGGTATCGGCTTCCGCGCCGTAGAGCGTCACACGGGCGGCCAGCGCAGCGAGCGCGACCACCAGCGGGCTATTGGCCTCGCCGCTTGCCAGCAAACCGCCCAGGGTGGCGGCGTTGCGCAGGTTCCAGGGGGCCTCGCGCCGGGCCGAGGCGGCCAGCAAGCCACCGCACTCCCCGGCCAGCTCGTCGACGACGGTTTGCAGGCGCACCATCGCCCCCAGGCGCAGCGCTCCCCCTTCGCTGCCGACCGAATCCAGCCCCAGGCCGTCCAGGTCGACAACCGCGTCGATCCCCGGATCGGGCCTGCCGAGCAGGGTCGTGCCCCCGGCCAGCGGGACGGTGCGCACGTCGGCGCGGCGCAGCAGCCGGATCGCCTCGTCCAGGTCGGTGGGGCGGTGGTATTCACGCACGTTGTATAACATACGAGTCCTCTCCTGAGCGGTCAGCTTTCAGCCGTCAGCATTCAGCCAAATTTACGGACAGGTCGGTGGGCGGCATCAACCACCGTCGTCGTACACCCGCCAACCGAGCGCCTCCAGGTCGGCGTCGGGCAGCACGCCGTCGACCATCGGGACGAGCGTGACCTCGGCCTCTGCCGCCACGCTGCCATCCGGCAGGCGAATCTCGGCGTGGGCCAGGACGGCCCGCCTGCTCTCGCTGACCAAGCGTCCGACCATCGTCAGCTCGGTCTCGGTGGGGACGGGGCGGCGGTAGCGGAGCGTCATTTTGGCGGTCATGAAAAAGCGGTTGTGATCGTCGATCATCATCACCCGCCCGGCGACCTCGTCGAGCATGGCGGCAACGACCCCGCCGTGCACCACACCCGGATACCCCTGGTACTGATCGTCGACGGTGTATTTCACCCGCACCTCGTCGACGCCGTTGTCGTCAAAGCGAACTTTCAGGCCGACGGCGCTCTCCAAACCACAGACGAAACAATGCCGTGAATTCGGCTGGCGGTGGAGCGCCGCGCTTTCCCTCTCGTGATGCGTTGTGTCCACAGGCCCTCGCGTTGAGCTGGCGCTAGCTGGCGAGTGGGGAGAAGGCGTCGATCATCGCCTTCACGTCCGGGCCGAGCGGGTAGAGGATCGGGCAGGTGCAACCGTTGTCGATGTACTCCTGCACCTTGACGCGGCATTCCTCCGCCGTGCCTGCCGCCGCGACCATCTGCACCATCTCGTCGGGCACAAACTGCATCGCGTCCTCGATCTGCTCCTCGGTGGCGGGCCAGCCCAGGCGGGCCTTGATCTGGTCGACCATGCCCTTATCCGCGCCGAGCGCCTTGGCGAAGTGCGGCTGCTGGGCCAGGTATTGGGTGACCAGCTTGCGCGCGCCATCCAGGCCGCGCGCGCGATCCTCGTCCATCGAGCAGACGACGAGCTGCGGGCGGTCGATGTCGTCGAGGGTCTTGCCCGCCTTCTTCGCACCGGCTGCCAGCCGGTCGAGCGCCTCAAGGTTGTAATCGGGCTTGACGAGGTAGTTCAGAACTACGCCATCGCCGATCTCGCCAGTCAGCTCCAGCATCTGGGGGCCGGTCGCACCGACGTAGATCGGCACGTTGCGCGGGCCTTTGTTGCCGTGCACCACGTCCAGCTTGATGCCTTTCACGCTGACGAACTCGCCCTCAAAGGTGACGGTCTTGGCGGCGAGCAGGTCGCGCACGACGGTCACCACCTCGCGCATGGCCTGCAACGGCTTGCGGCGCTGGATGCCGACGTTGGCCGCCAGCGGGTCCCACCAGGCCCCAATGCCGAGCAGAATGCGGTCGGGGGCCAGGTCATCGAGGGTGAGGTAGGTGGCGGCGATCAGGGCCGCGTTGCGCGTCCAGTTGTTGATCACGCCCGACCCGACTTTGATGCGGCTGGTGGTGGCGGCGAAGGCGGCCATCGGCACAATCGCGTCGCGCACCAAGCGCGATTCAGCCTGCCAGACGGCCTCGAAGCCTTTCTCCTCGGCGTACCGGACGTATTCGATCCCATCGGGGATCGGGTGGGCATCCTGAAGGTACAGCGCAACACGATCCATATGCTTTGCTCCTTGGGAAAATAGCTTTTTCGCCTGGGTTGTGGTTCACCTTTGAAGTTAAATCTAAGGCAGAGGGGTATTTCTATCCCTGGTAGCTGCCCGTCGGTTTCAGAGGGAGCTTTTCTACTCTCTACGAAACATAGTATGTACTACCAGTATACCAGAGCTTTTTGAAATGCAGATGGTTCACCGATTGAAGGAAAAACGGGCCGATCAGGCGCGGTTGTGCAGCCAGGCCAACTCGCCGATCGGGTGCTGGCTCACCATCTCCCGATACTCCTCCAGGTCGATGGGGGTGTCCAGGTCAAGCCCCAGGTCGAAGGAGCGGTACACCTGCACCGCCGCGCCGACGGCTTTGGCCTCGGCCACGTGCTTGGGATAGCTCGCCCCACCATAACGGTAGGGGATCAGGCCGGGGGGGCGCACCAGCAGCGCGTTGGTGCCCCGCTCGTAGCGGTCAGGCGCGATCACGATCTCCGGCTCGCCGTCGGAAAGCTCCAGCATGTTCTCCAGATCGTGCACGCGGAGCAGCGGGATGTCGGCGGGCACGATCAGCACGCCCTGGGCATTCCAGAGGCGGACGACCTCGGTCGCGCGGGTCAGGGCGTCGTTCAGCTCCGGCGTGCCGCTCTCCTGGACGGTCTGCACTTCGTGGTGGCGGGCAAGGGCCAGCGCCGCCGTATCGCGGCTGACGACCAGCACACCGCCGATCCCTGGGACTTTCTTCAGGGTGGTCAGGGTGTTGACGAAAATCTGCTTGCTCAGTCTTTCGCGCTGCGCCTGGCTTAAAACGGGGGACAGCCGACTCTTGGTACGGTTGAGCGGCTTCAGGGGAACAATAGCCCAGATATTCACTTTAGATTACCTCTACCCAGTTCAGGAGCTCCTCGGCCAGACGTATTTTATCGGCCAGGGAGGTCATCACAGTCTGTTTGGTGGTGGCGTGGATGGGGAGGCGCTCGATCGCCTCTCGCAAGCTGCTGTCTGCATGATCCAGTATAATCCCATCCAGCCGATCGCGGAAATGGGTAACGATCCCCATCGGGGACACCTCGACGCCCAGCTCGGCCATCAGCTTGGCCGCCGGGCCTTTGAGCGCCTGCCCGCCGACGATGGGGCTGATCGCCACGCGGGGCGCGTTCGAGGCGTCGATGCAATCCCGGATGCCGGGCACAGACAGGATCGGGTCGATGCTCAGGAAGGGATTGGAGGGACCATACACGATCAGGGTGGCCGCTTCCAGGGCGGCGCTGACCCCCGCGCCGGGCCGGGCCGATTCTGCGCCCTCGAAGCGAATCTGCCGGACGACCGGCTCCCAGCGCTCCCGCACGAAATAGACCTGGAAGGGCAGCACTCCCCAGTCGGTATCGAGCCAGGTGCGCACCGGGTCGTCGCTCATCGGCAGGATCGGATGGCGGACGCCAAGCGAGCGGCACAACTGGCCGGTCACCGCGCTCAGGAGGTGGCCTTCACGCAGGAGGGCGGTTCGCACCAGGCTGGCCGCCAGGTCGCGGTCGCCCAGGTTGAACCAATCCGGCCCGCCATAGCGCGCCACCATCTCCATCGCGCTAAACGTGTCCCCGGCCAGGCCCCAGCCGGTATCCGGGCTCGCCAGCCCGCTCAGAGTGTACATCACCGTGTCGAGGTCGGGGGAGACGTGCAGCCCCAGGTGATCGAAATCGTCGGCGGTGTTGACGATGACCGTCAGCGCCTCAGGCGGCAGGGCGTGCGCCAGGCCAAGCGCGAGCTTAGCCCCGCCCACGCCCCCGACCAGCAGAACGACGTGATCGCGTAGTGCGCTCATCAGGCGAAAATCAACCGTGTTTCCAATGGCTCGCGGGTTTTGGTGCGCTGCTCGGCGGGATAGCCCAGCGCGATCACCCCCTGCGGCTCGAACGCCTCCGGCAGGCCGAGCGTCGCGCGTACCACGTCCGGGCAGAAGAGCGGCGCACACAGCCAGCACGCCCCTAGCCCCTCGGCGTGGGCCACCAGCAGCAGGTTCTGAGCTGCCATCGCCACGCTCTGGGCCGCCATGAGCCGCTCGTGCTGCTGGCGGACGGGGTGCGGGTAACGATCCATGTCCTGCATCGAGAGGCAGACCAGCAGCAAGACCGGCGCGCCGGTCAGCCTGCGGTGGGAGCGGGCCACGTCGCGCGCGATCTGCGCTTCCTCAAGGCCATCGGCCCGCAGGTCGTCGGTCAGGCGGGCGCCCATCGCCTCGGCAAGCTGGCGTTTGCGGCCTTCCTCATCCAGCACGACGAAGCGCCAGGGCTGGCGGTTGTGGGCGGATGGTGCCCAGCAGGCCGCCTCGACCAGGCGCTCGATCAGCGAGCGGGGCACAGGGCGCGGCTCGAACTGCCTGATCGACCGTCGGGTGTGGATTAATTGCAGGAGAGTCTCTGTGGTAGACATGATGGAGATGGCTTCGTCACTCATTTCTCCCTTGATTGTACCGCAAGAGCCGCTCCAGGCATCATTTTGATCCAGACGATCTCCCACCGATTGGGGGGTATTGTGTTGACCGGGGAGGGTCAAGTCGATTACGATACGGGTGAACGGTCTATCAAGAGCGGGGGTGCCTGGCATGAACGACCAAGAGACGGCGGATCGCCGGGAACAGATCGTGCAGGCCGCCAGCATCGTCTTTGCACGTGAAGGATACGGCAAGGCGTCGATCAGAAAGATCGTGGCAGAGGCGGCGCTCAGCTCCCCTGCACCGATTTACCGGTATTTCGAGAACAAAGCGGCCCTGTTCCGGGCGGTTCTCTCCCAGGCCTCGCTGCTGACGCGCGAGATCGAGTCCGGCGATCACCTGCTGGAACAGCCTCCCCACGTGGCGCTGTTCGCGCTCGCCAGGGGGTTTATCGATTCCTTCGAAGACCCCTCCTCACAGCGCCTCTTCCGCGTCCTGGTCTCCGAATCGGCGCGCGACCCAGACATGACCACCTTTTTCGATCAAACGATCATCGCCCCGGTGATGGCCTTCCTGCACCAGTACTTCACCCGCCAGATCGAGGTCGGCGCGATCCGCAGGCACGACCCGGAGGCCAGCGCGCGCGGGTTCGTCGGGATGCTGGCCCTGTACGTGCTGTCGGGGGAGCTTTTCCCAGGCCGGGCGGACGCCTCCCCTGAGCCAGTCGACTACGTCCGCCGCAGGTTGAAACCCGCGGCTAAAGGGCGACTAAAGTCGCTTAAAAAGTACCCTTCGGGCACTACCAGAGCGCGGCTCGGGCTCCGCCTGCGGCGGAGAAATCAGAACCAACAGGGTGAGTGACCCTGGTTTTTTCATCCAATACACCCTTTCCGGAAACGCTCTGAGAGGATTCGAGAAGTCATCTCCTCCGGCTGTGCGTGCTGCATCGCAAGGTCCATGATGACCTGTAATGCGGTCTGAAAGCCGCTTGCCTTCTCCCACAACGCGTCGTATACTGCCACGGGTTAATCCGCCGGGAATCTGACAAGAAGAGCACCCTCATGACGATCATCTACCTCTGCATCGCCTGGCTGGCCGGGATCGGGATCGGGCGCGACGCGCCGGTGAGCTGGTGGATATGGCTGGCGCTCGGCCTGCCCGCGCTGGCCGGGGTCGCCCTCGCCCCGCGCACGGATGATGAGGACGCCTGGACAGGGTTCTCCTGGCGGACGGCGTTTGGCTGCGCGCTGCTCTTCGCGCTGGGCGCGGCGCGGATGGCGCTGGCGATCCCCCACTTCGGCGCGGGCGACCTCGCCAGCTACAACGATCAGGGGTTCGTAACGATCAACGGCTGGCTGGCCGACGCCCCCGACGTGCGCGATACGCACGTCAACCTGCGCCTGCGCGCCGAGTCGATCACGCTCGACGACGGCGAGACACGCCCGGTCAAGGGTTTAGCACTGGTGCAGGCCCCCCGCGTGGAAAGCTACCGCTACGGCGACCCGGTCAGCGTGCGCGGGCAGATCGGCGCGCCGCCTGAGAGCGACGAGTTCTCCTACCGCGATTACCTGGCCCGGCAGGGCGTCTACAGCCTGGTGCAGTACGCCGACGTGACGGTCATCGGCGAGCGGCGCGGCAACCCGATCCGGGCGCTGGCGCTCGACTTCCGGACGACCGCCTACCAGACGATCCAGCGCCTGCTGCCCGACCCGCAGGCGTCGCTGCTGGCCGGAATCCTGCTGGGGATCGAGTCAGGCATCAGCCCGGCGGTGCGCGACGCCTTCAACGCGGTGAGCGCCACCCACGTGATCGCGATCTCCGGCTCGAACCTGGTGATCCTGGCCGGGGTGATCCAGGGGATCACGAAGCGGTTCGCCCAGAAGCGGCTCTCGGCGGGGCTGACGATCGGCGGGGTGCTGGGCTACGCGCTTTTCGTGGGCGGCGATCCAGCGGTGATGCGGGCCGCGCTGATGGTGACCCTGGCGCTGGTGTCGACCCAACTAGGGCGGCAGGCCTGGGGCTTCGCCTCGCTGGCTTTCGCCGGGCTGCTGATGACGGCGATCAACCCCCAGACGCTGTGGGATGTGGGGTTCCAGCTGAGCTTCCTCTCGACACTGGGGCTGCTGATCTACGTCGCGCCGCTCCAGCGGGGGCTTGAGCGGGGCCTCTCCACGATGCTGTCGGCGGAATCCGCCCGGCAGGTCGTGCTGGCCGTCTCCGACGCCTTCCTGGTGACAATCGCCGCGCAGATCACCACCGCGCCGATCATGGCCCACACCTTCGGGCGCTTCTCGGTGGTCGCGCTGCCGGTCAGCTTCCTGATCGTGCCGCTGCAAACCCCGCTGATGATATTGGGCGGGCTGGGCGTGCTGGCCGCGCTGGTCGTCTGGCCGGTCGGGCAGGTATTGGCCTGGGGGAGCTGGCTGTTCCTGACGCTGACGATCTGGATCGTGCGGCGCTTCGCCCGGCTGCCCTTCGCCTCACTCGACGTGAGCCTCTCGGCGGCGGCGATGGTCGGCGTTTACGCGGGGCTGTTCGCGCTCACCTGGCTGCTCTCCCAGGATTCGGAGGCGCGGAGCCGCTGGCGAGACCGGCTGCGCAGCCTGGGCGGGGTCAGGCTGATCGCGGGGGCCGGGCTGGTGATCGCCCTGCTGCTGATGATCGGAGCCGGGTCGCTGCCCAACGGGCGGCTGCACGTCACCTTCGTCGACGTGGGGGATGGGTCGGCCACGCTGGTTGAGACCCCCAGCGGGCGGACGATCCTGGTCGACGCGGGAGGGAGCAGCCGCCAGCTGCAGACCGCCCTGGGCGACTCTTTGCCCTTCTGGCAGCGGCGGCTCGACCTGGTGATCCTCAGCCAGCCCGACCAGGCGCACACCAGCGCGCTGTCCCCGTTACTGGCGCGCTACCAGGTCGACGCGGCGCTGGTCGGGAGGCGCTGCGCGCGGCGGGGGTGCCGATCACCCGCGCACAGCCGGGGACGCAGGTGGTGGTGGGCGATGGGGTCACGCTGACCGTTTTCGACGCCGACAGCGATCCGTCCGCCGATCCGGACATCCCGCTCAGCCTGATGATCACCTATGGGAAAGCGCGCATCTTCCTGCCTGGCGACCTGACGCCGGAGGCCGAATCGGCGCTGCTGGCGGGGGACACTCCGCTTGACGCGACCGTGCTGCGCGTCCCACGAGAGGGGCACCGCGAGGCGAACGACGAGCGCTTCCTGGCGGCGGTCGACCCGCAGGTGGCGGTGCTGGCGGTCGAGGCGGGCAACCGCTTTGGCCTGCCCCACCCGGAGACGCTGGAGCGGCTGGCCGCGCTGGATGCCATCCTGTACCGGACGGACGAGGTGGGCACGGTGCATTTGGTGACGGACGGGGAGGAGCTATGGGTGCGGTAGGGATGGAGGATACGATGAGCGAATACGTCAGGCGATTCCAGGAGCAATACAGCACGGCGCTGCTGGCCGATGCCGGGTTCCGCGCCGGTGTCCCGGTGGGCATCCCGCCCTCCGGCATAATTCCGCTGGCGCGAGACCAGAAACTGGCCGGGCCGGTCGTCCCGGTGCGGGTGAACAACGACCTGATCGCGATCCTGGGGGCGGTGCACCAGGCGGGGCCCGGCGAGGTGATCGTGCTCGCCAACCGCACCTACGAGGTGGCGCTGCTGGGCGACCTGCTTGCCACTGAGGCCAGCCGCAAGGGGCTGGCGGGGTTCGTCGTCGATGGGCTGGTGCGTGACACCACGACACTGCTGGAGATCGGGCTGCCTGTCTTCTGCCGGGGGACGCTGCCCATCGGCCCGCTCAAGCTGCCTGCCGAGCTCAAGGGGCTTGGCGAATCGGGCGTTCCGGTCACGCTGGGGGAGGTCACGGTCAACCCCGGCGATTGGGTCTTTGGCGACGCGGACGGGGTGATCTTCTTCCCCGCCGACCGGCTCCCGGCGGTCTTCGAGCAGGCGGAGGAGTCGTGGGCGCGCGAGGAGGCGCTGACCGCCGAGCTACGCGGCGGAGCGGCGCTGGGCGATCTGCTGGACATCGAGGGGGTCCTGCAGAAGCGGGCTGCCGATCCAAAGGCCGACTTCAACGCCCACCTCGCGGAGCGGGGTCGGGCGATTTGATGGACAAATGAAGTGGTGATCAGGTGCGATTTTATTTACTCGTCTATAATTCTGTTGCCTGCTGAGT
>JARRJX010000102.1:0-6668 GCA_037388645.1 Chloroflexota bacterium | reverse complement strand
CTAATATAGGCCCTCACCGCCTCTCGAACAGATAGATGCGCGGATGCAGCCCGCCCTGGAACACCCGGTGCACGTCCTTCAGGCTCCACTTGTCAGCGAATCCGTCCAGCAGCCCCTCGAACTGGGTCACGGCGTGGGTCAGCAAGACGAGCGACCCGCCCGGCCTGACCACGCGGCCCGCCTCGGCCACCACCTGCGGGTAGAGCGCCAGGTTGTCCGCCGGGGAGCCGACGAGCTGTCCCCAGGGCAGGTCGGCCACGGCAGCGTCGAACGAAGAGTCGGGGAAGTCCAGCCGCGCCGCGTCCATCTCGAACAGCTCGACTCTGGACTCGAACCCCGCCGCCGCCAGGTTCTCGCGGGCGCATTCCAATGCACCTTCGTCGAGGTCGCAGCCGCCCGCCCGCCGGGCCGGGCCGCGCCTCAGCCGCTCGATCAGCAGCGTGCCGGAGCCGCAGGTCAGGTTGAGGTAGCGGTCGTCGGGGGTGGGGTGGGTCAGCTCGGCCATCGCCGAGGCAATCGTGGCGTTGAGTGCGCCCGGCATGTCGCACACCCGCCAGGCGCGCGTCGAGAGCGGGCGCGGCGAGAGCCGGATCAGCACCTCCCAGCCCGCCTCACCCAGGGCGGCGGGCCGCACCCGCAGCAGCAGGTCGGCGTCGTCGGGCTGGTTGCGCAGCCCGGTGTGCGCCTCGACCTCCTCGCGCAGGCGGCGGAACACGCTCGAATCCCGCCCCGCCGCGCTGAAGCGGAACGAGGCAAACGCCCCCGGCGGGTGCAGCGCCCTGACCCGCTCGATCTGGTCGAGCATCTGGTGGAAGTTCTGGTGCCCTAAGAGCGCCTTGGGGCGGGGGATGTCGAAAGGCTGGACGAGGTAGACCGCCGCCACTTTGTCGAGGTCGAGCAGGCGGGGTAGCTCGCCCCGGTAGGGGAACGCGACGCTGTCCTGGTGGTGAGTCGTGATCGGGCCGATCAGCTTCCCCAGCCGCCCACGAAGCTCCTCCACCACGAACGGCTCCAGGCCGGGCAGGAACTCCGCTTCGACGAGGGTCGGCTTCACCGGGCAGCCCTCACTCGCGCGGGCGGCGGTAGCCCGAATCCAGGGGCAGCTCCGGCACGCGGGGTGCCTCGGTCAGGATGGAGAGCACCTCCAGGCTGCGCAGGGGCAGCTTTTGAATCTCCTCGAAGGTCAGCCAGCGGGCGTCGAGGGAGTCGCCGGTTTTTCCGGGGGTCTGGCGGGGGTTCTCCGGCACGGCGCGCAGGATGAAGCGCCAGCGCCCCGCCCACAGGTCTTCCTCGTATACCCGCCCCTCGTCCTCCATCCACAGCAGCGCCTTGGGGGTGATGTCGATCCCGGCTTCCTCGCGCGTCTCGCGGATCGCCGCCTCGACCAGGCTCTCGCCCGGTTGGACGCCCCCCGCCGGGAGATACCACTTCCCCCGGTCAGCCCCTTTGGCCTCTTGAATCATGAGGAACTTGCCCTCGTGGTGGGCGACTACCAGGACGAACAGGAAAGCCTGAAGCGGGGTGCGTGCCATGATCTCAACCCAGGTTAGGAACGACGAAGCGAAACAGTGCGTAGAGTGCCAGGAGCGGCATCCAGCCGACCAGGACCAGCGGCATCCAGGCGAGCGCGATCGCGCCCAGGCGGCCTTTCAGCCGGGCCTGGATGAGCGCTGCCCAGCCCCAGCCGCCCAATGCGACGAGCAGCGCCAGCGGGATCAACGCCGGGTACAGATAGCGCCCCTGGAACTGCACGAAGGTCAGGTTGTAGCCCAGGTAGTTGACAACAGCCGCCAACGCTGCCCCAGCCAGCACCCAGGCTCCGGCGCGGGTTGCCGTGGGCAGGCTGCGCCAGCCCTCGAACCGGCTGATCGCCAGCCCCAGCCCGACCAGGACGACGATCCCGAATACCCCGATGACCAGATACACGCGGGGCGGCATCGGCACGCCCATCCAGCCAAACTGGCCCCAGAAGCTGTGAAAGGTGGTGGTGAGGAAGCTGCCCAGGTAGGGGCCGATCCCGGCCTGGGCGATCAGGGCGGCGGTGCGCGGCTGCCCGACCACCACCGCTTCGTGGGCCGCCTGCCCAAAGAGGTCAGGCCAGCCGTAGCGGACGACGTTGCGCGCCCACCACAGGCCGCCCAGCGCCAGCGCAGGCCCGGCGGCCCAGGCGGTCTGCGCGGCCAGCCAGCGGACGGGCTGCTTCTCGCCGCGCCAGCGTAAGATGATCGCCAGCGCGACCGCCGCCGTCGCCGGGAGGTAGACGGTCAACTTGGTCAGGTAGGCCAGCCCGACCAGCGCGCCCAGGATCGCCGGGTGCGGGCGGGCGTGCGCCTCCCCATCGGGCCTGACCGGGTTCCCCAGGTAGGCGAGTGCCGCTACCAGCACGAATCCGCCCAGCGTCTCGGCCAGGCTGTCGTTGTTCACGCTCGCCATTATGGCGAGGTGCTGGGGCAGGAAGGCGACGAAAGCCGCCGCCGCCAGGGCGAGAGTCTCCTGCCGGGGGAACATCTGCCTGCCTACCAGGTACGCCGCGACCACCACTCCCGCCCCGATCAGCAGCGAGGCCAGCCGCAGGGCGAGCGGGTCGCCATCCTCGGCCAGGTAGCCGGGCAGCTCGACCAGGTAAAACAGCGGTGGCTGGTGATCCTCGTATTCGATCTCGGATAAGTCCGCGTCGTCGGGGAACCCTTCGGCCTTCAATTCCTCCAGGGTGGCCGCGTCCCAATCGCCGGGCGCGATCACCGGGCAGCAGCCCGCCTCGGCCACCTGGGCGACGTAGTTGTAGTGAGCGGGCTCGTCGGGGGCCTGCCAGGGTGGGGTGAGGATCGCGTACTGCGTCCCCACCGCGCCGTAGCCGAGCAGGATCAGGGCGAACAATATCGTCGAGAGCCGTTTATCCATCGTCGGCTGTCCTCGCTAACCCGGTTTTCACGAACACCCATGGCGCGCCATAGGCCGCCCAGAATCCGATCAGGCCGTAGCGGATCAGGCGGAAGGCGAGCGCCGGTTCTAACCCCTCGAACAGCAGGCCAAGTCCTATTTGCACAATCAGCACCCCCACCATCCCAACCAGGTAACGCAGTACGCGCCGCCACCAGACGCCCTCGACGCTGAAATGCAGCGATCGCGTTTCGAGGACGTACCCGATCTCCAGGCCGAGGAAGACGCCGATCGGCGTGACGGCCAGCGCCATCGTCTCCACCGAGCTGGCCGGGACGAGTGCGGGGTGGATCAGCAGCATCAGCCCGGTGGCGGCTACCACCAGCCCGATCTGCTCCCACACGCCCAGCCGCTTGAGCCAGACGTTGAGCGACGGCTCTCCCCAGGCGAAGAGCGCGAGCGTCGCCAGGCCGAGCAAGAGGCCGATCGCCACGTCCTGGGGGAAGTGCACGCCCAGCGCGATCCGCGAGAGGCCCATTGCGACGATGTACAGCGCGGCCAGCGCGTAAAACCACCCGCGCCTGACCCGCAGGCTGATCCCGCCCCACAGCACGACCGTCAGCTGGGTATGCCCGCTCGGCGCGCCGTACCCGATCGGGTCCACGACGTTGGCGACTGCATCTGAAACCTGAAAAGGACGGGGCCTCGCCCACCACTCCTTGAGCCAGGCGTTGGCCCAGGCGGTAAACATGACCAGCGGGCCGAGTTGCCTGCCCAGCCGGGCGTCCACACACCAGTAGATCAGGGGGAAGAGCAGCGTGTAGAACACCTGGCTGCCCGCCAGGTCAAGCAGCCTGCTGACAAGCTCGATCAGCGGCGTGCGCCAGGACTGGAACCACAGGACGACGTCCAGCCCCCAGCCTGTCTCGATTGCGCCCACCGCTTGTTATCCTCTCTCGCCGCTCATTCGCCGCCGGAGGCCAGCGCCTCGACCGGCCTGGCGAGCGGGTGGCGCTGCGGCCTGACGACGAACCACAGCCCGGCGATGATCGGCAGCCCGGCCAGCCCCGCCACCAGGGGCAGCGTGTGGGAGGACGTGCGGGCGTAAAGCAGCCCGGCAGCCTGCCCGGCGAGCGCCATCGCGAGCGAGAAAAACGTCTCCAGCGATCCGAAGGCCAGGCCGTGCTGGCTCTCCTCGACCACGCGAGCCACCCCGGCCACGGCCAGGGCGCGCGTGGTGAAGTAGCCGCCCATGACGAACATCGCCGCCCCCACGCCCAGCGGCGAGCCGTCCACCAGCAGCATCCCGGTGGCGGCCAGCAGCACCATCACCAGGGCCGGGTAATTCCAGGCCGGGCTGGCGCGGCCTGCCAGCAGGCTGCTGACCACCGTTCCTGCCCCTTGCAGCGAGAGGAAAAGCCCGATCGCGGCGAGCGAAAAGAGCCGCACCTCGTGCAGGAAGTTGGGCAGCAGCGCGTTGCTCATCTGCAAGAACAGGATCGTGCCGGAATAATACAGGGCGAGCTTCAGGAAGGAGCGGTTCGAGAGCAGCTTGAAGGGGTGTGGAATGGACGCGACGTGGGCGCTGCGGGCTTTGCTCAGCATCAGCATGAAGGCCAGCGAGATCACGAACAAGCCCGCCCCGATCCACAGGTCGGTGCGCAGGCTGGTGCGGTCGGCCAGCCAGCCGCCCACCATCGGGGAGATGATCAGGCCCGCCGGGTAGGAGGCGTACACGGACGTGATCGTGCGGTCTGCGATGCCGGGGATCGCCCGGTCGGGGATGACGAGCAGCGCGTAGGAGCTGATCACCGGGATGGCGAAGGCCGACATCGCGTAGATCATGATGCCCGGAATGGCGAGCTGCCAGGTGGTCACCACGGCCAGCGCCAGCGCGCCGATGATCCCCAAAGACCACGAGCCGACCATCACCCAGTACGGCCCGATTCGGTCGGCGAGGTAGCCCGCCGGGAGCGGCAGGATCGCCCGCGTGAACCCCTCGATGGCGAGCGCCGTCCCAATCTGGGCGGACGACGCGCCCAGGCTTTCCAGGTAGAGGGGGCGCAGGCTATACCACAGCCCCTCGCCCAGCGCCCAGATGAACAGCGCGACCATTAAAAGCCGGTTGTCCCGGCCAACCTGTTTAAACATGGGTGGTTGGCACACTCCGGCCTGGTGTGCAGGGTGTCTGGCTGCCAGGGTTCTCGATCATGCCGGGCAGTGTACCACGAGGGATGGCGCTTGGCGACCGCCTGGAACCGGGGCGGCGGATCAGGCCAGGTAAAGCTCGCCCTCCAGGACGATCACCGCCTGGCCGCCCACCCGCACCTCGACCACGTTCCCTTCCCGGATGTCGATCTCGACTTCGAGCAGGCTCGGTCGGCCCATCTCGTAGCCCTGCTCGATCACCATGTGGGTTGTTGAGCTTTCCTGCTCGTAGTCAAACACGCCGTGGGCGAGCAGGTAGGTGCCCAGCGCACCGGCCATGCTGCCCGTCGCCGGGTCTTCGTAGATGCCCACCAGGGGGTCGAAATTGCGGGCGTGGACGTGGTGCGCCTTGTCGATCGTCTCCAGGGTGAACACCTCCCCGCCGGTGACGCTCATCAAGCGGCAGATGTCGTTGAAGATGCCAATGTTGAGCTTGATCCGCTGGGCGGCGTCCAGCGAGGCAAGGGGGATGATCAGCCCCGGCAGGCCGGTCGAGAACACCTGGGCGGGCAGGTCGGGGTGTATGTCCGTCTCGTCCAGCCCAAGCGCCTGGGCCAGCCGGTCCCGGTCGTCGAACACCTCGCCGTGGCGGGCTTCGGCCTGGGTCATCACCGCCCGGTTGGTGACCCCTTCACCGTCGGTGATCAGGTCTACCGGCAGCGTGCCGACCCCGGTCTGCTGCCAGACCCGCGTGACCGGCCCGGTCAGCTCGTAGACGCCGAGGTGCGCCAGGGTCAGGTGGGTGCCGATTGTGGGGTGGCCCGCAAAAGGAAGCTCTGTCGAGGGTGTGAAGAATCGCACCCAGACGTCCGCGTTGGGGGCGGTGGGCGGGAAGACGAAGGTGGTCTCGGAGAGGTTCATCTCGCGGGCGATCTGCTGCATCTCTTCGTCGCTCAAGCCTTCCGCTTCATAGTAGACGGCGAGCGGGTTGCCACTGAACACGACGTTGGTGAACACATCAGTCTGGATGAAGCGGTATCGTCGCACCGGTTTTTCTCCTGCCTGGTATAGACTGAGAGTGACAAGGGTCAGGCTCCTATTGTATCATATGGTGGTCTCTAACGGAAAACCAACCATATGGCATTTCGGGATCACCGCTCCCATTGATTGGGCGGCGCAGGTAAGGCGACCCGCCTGACATCCCGTCTAGAGAATGGCGTTTGATATCCTGAGCGTGAGGAAAATATAAGTTATGACTGAGCTAACCAGATTCAGGCAGAGTAAGGATCATTTCTTCAAGAGCGATCCGCACTCCCCGCTGACTCCACCGCAGCGCGATTCGTTTGAGGGGTTGGTCTATTACGACGAGAACCCGGACTTACGCTTCGAGCTGGACGTCGAACCGTTCGAGGAGCAAGACCAGATCACCATGGCAACCAGCACGGGCGACGTGGCCGAGTACGTCCGCTGGGGGCGCATCACCTTCGAGGTGGGCGGCCAGGAGGCGCAGTTGACGGTCTACAGCGCGGTTGGGGGTGGAGGGTATTTCCTGCCCTTCATGGACGCCACCAGCGGGGGCGAAACCTACGGGTCAGGGCGCTACCTGGAGGTCGAGCCGCTGCCTAATGGCAAGCTCCTGG
>JARRJX010000101.1:0-6692 GCA_037388645.1 Chloroflexota bacterium | reverse complement strand
TGAACACCTGGATGTCCAGGTCGGGCCAGTGCTCTTTGGCAATGGTGGCCTCTTTGGTGGCGTACATGCAGCACACCGCCGAGCAGTAATCGTGGCTCTGATCGCGCGAGCCGACGCACTGCAAGAACGCGATCCGCTTCGGCATTTCCTTGTCCGAGGGCCGCTCGATGTGCCCCATCGTCGGCCCGGAGGCGGAGAGCTGGCGCTCCAGTTGCAGGGCGCTGATCACGTTCGGGAAGCGCCCGTAGCCGTATTCCTGGCTTAATTCCGAGCGGTACACCTGGTAGCCGGGCGCGAGGATCACCGCGCCCACCCGCACCGACTCGTCGGTCGCCACCATGTCGTGGTCGATTGCGCCCGTCCCGCAGGCGAAGGTGCAGCTCATGCCCTCCGAGCAGATTCCGCAGGCCAGGCAGCGGGCCGCCTCGCGCTGGGCGGATTCGTCGTCGTAGCCGCCCTCCACCTCGCTGAAGCTCGCGATCCGCTCTTCGACCGGCAGTTGGGGCAGTGGCACGCGCGCGCCGAGGGTGATCTCGCCCCGCGCCACCCGCGCATCGATCTCCGCCTGGCTCAGCCGCACTACCGGCAAATCCGGCTTGCGCGGTGGCTCTAAGTGATCGCCCTGCAAATAGCGGAGGATCGAGCGGGCGGCGGTGTGCCCGCTGGCAACCGCCTCGACGACGAACGCTGTCCCTGAGACGCTGTCGCCCGCCGCGAACACCCCCTCCCGCGTGGCAGCCAGCGTGTTGGGGTTGACCGCGATCCGCGCCGCCCCGGTCAGCCCCACCCCTGCGTCGTCCGGGATGAAGGCCAGCCCGGCCCGCTGCCCGACCGAGAAGATCACCGTGTCACAGGCGATCACGTGGTTCGAGCCGGGCACTTTCTCGACGTGCAGCCGCCCGTTCTCGTCGAAGCTGAACGAGGCGACTTCCATACACTCGACACCTGCCACCCCGCCCGCGCCGTTGTCCAGGATTCGCTCGAAAGTGCGGCCAGGGTGCAGGATGATGCCCTCCTCCTCGGCGGCAGCGATCTCCCAGTCGTGGGCGGGCATCTCGCCCCGCCCGTCCAGGCAGGCCATCTGCACCGCGTGCCCCAGCCGGACCGCGCTGCGCGCCACGTCAATCGCCACGTTCCCGCCGCCCAACACCAACACATTCTTTCCCAGTGCGGGCGCGTCCGGCGCGCCGTTCTCGTATTTGCCCAGCCGCACGTCGCGCAGGAAGTGCGTGTTGATCAGCACCCCGTCCAGGTTAGCGCCGGGCAGCGGCAGCCGGATGCCCTCGTGCGCCCCCACCGCGATCAGCACCGCGTCGAAGCCCTCTTCAAAGATGTCGTCAAGGTTGCCCACGCGCGTGTTTAATCGAAGGTCGACCCCCAGGTCGACGATGTCCTGCACCTCCCGCTCGATGATCGCCGTCGGCAGCCGGTATTCCGGCACGCCCAGCCGCAGCATCCCGCCCGCCACCGGCATCGCCTCGAACACCGTCACCCCATATCCGGCCATCACCAGGTCTTGCGCGGCGGTCAGCCCGCACGGCCCCGCCCCGATCACCGCCACTCGCTCCTCGTACAGCCGCTCGGCTGGCTCGATTGGTGGGCGCGGCTCGGCGTATACCTTGTCGGTGACGAACCGCTTCAGAGCGCGGATGTTGATCGGCTCGTCCACCAGCCCCCGGTTGCAGGCCGTCTCGCAGCGGTGGTTGCAGATGCGCCCGCAGATGCCGGGGAAGGGGTTGTCCATCTTGATCACCCGCATCGCGTCCTGGTAGCGCCCCTCCCGGATCAGCGCGATGTACCCCTGCGCCCGCTGGTTGGCCGGGCAGGCGTCCCGACAGGGCGAGATGCCCAGCTTTTCGATCGCGTAGGCGTTCGGCACGGCCTGCGGGTAAAGCTTGTGCGCGGCGTGGCGCGGCGCCAATCCCTCGTTGAACGGGTCTGGAATGATCACCGGGCATACGTCGGCGCAGTCGTTGCAGGCCACGCACTTGTCCGGGTCGATATAGCGCGGCTGCTTGCGGACGCGCACCGTGAAGTCGCCCGCCTCGCCCGCGATGTTCATCACCTCCGCCTGGGTCATGATCTCGATGTTCGGGTGGCGGCCCGTCTCGACCAGCTTGGGCGAGATCGTGCACATCGCGCAGTCGTTCGTGGGGAAGGTCTTGTCGAGCTGGGCCATCTTCCCGCCGATCGCCGACTTGCTCTCGACCAGATAGACCTTGAATCCCTGCTCGGCCAGGTCAAGCGAGGACTGCATCCCCGCGATTCCACCGCCGACCACCATCACCGCGCCGACCGGTTGTTTCTCCGCTGCTGTATCGATGCTCATCGTGCCTGCATCCTTCCCACTCGCCCTACATGTGCCGCTCTCTCAGCCCTCGCGTCCCCCGCTGGCGCGCGGCTTCCTGCCCCGCCAGCCGACTTCCTCCTCCGCGCCCGGCTCCGCCTTCTGCTTCCCGTTCGCTGCCTCTTTGCCCCGCCTGAGCGGCGTCGGCCCCAGCGCGCGGATCCGCTCGGTCATCGTCTGCGCCGCCATCGCGAAGGCGTGCGCCTGGCTACCCGACATGAAGAACATGTCCAGCCGCTCCCCGCCCAGCCCGATCTCGTCCAGGATGTGCTTGGCCCGTTTCAGGCGCGAGTGGCCCCGCTCGTTGCCACGCACGTGGTGGCAGTTCCCCACCGGGCAGGCGATCACGTACACGCCGTCCGCCCCCTGCTCGAACGCCTCCAGCAGGTAACGGATGTCGGTCTTACCGGTGCAGGGCAGCCGGACGAACTTGACGTTCGCCGGGTATTGCACTTGCAGCGCGCCCGCCGTGTCGGCGGCCATGTAGCCGCAGTAGATGCAGTAGAAAGCCGTGATCTGGGGCTCGAACGTCCGGTCGGGGTGCTGCTCGCTCATTGTGCTATCCCTCCCACCCGGTCAGGCTCCCAGCTCCCCAGCCCGCCGATTGACCGCAGCATCATCTGCTCGTCGGTGTAATGCACGAGCTGGATCGCGTTCGCCGGGCACTCCCCTGTGCAGGTGCCGCAGCCCTGGCACTGGACCGGGTCGATGTAGGCCGCGCCGCCCAGCCCGCCCACGCCGTGCCTCCCCTCCTCCTTGATGACTTGCGGGATCGCGAAGGGGCAGGTGCGCGTGCAGGTCAGGCAGCCCACGCACTTCTCTGGATCGACCTGCGCCACCACCCCGCCCAGGTGCAGCGTCTGGTGCTTCATCAGCGGCAGCGCGCGGGCGGCGGCGGCCAGCGCGTGGCTGATGCTCTCCTCGACGAACTTGGGGTAGTGCGCCATCCCCGCCAGGAATATCCCCTCCCGCATGAAGTCCATCGGGCGCAGCTTGATCTGCGCCTCCTTGAGGAAACCCTCCGTGGAGAGCGGCACACGCAGCATCTCCGCCAGGGCGTCGGTGCCCTCGCTGGGCGCGATCGCCATGCTCAGCGGGATCAGGTCGGCGGGCAGCGAGAGCCAGCGGTTCAAGGTCTTATCGCGCACCCGCACCACTAACCGCCTGCCCTCGCGGGTGATCTCCGGCGGCTCTTCGTCCGTGTAGCGCACGAACACCACCCCATGCTTGCGCGCCTCGCTGTAATACGCCTCGCGGAAGCCGTAGGTCACGATGTTCTTGTAGACCACCGTCACCCGGCAGTCCGGGTTGAACAGCTTCAGCCGGATCGCGTTCTTCATCGTGTTCGTGCAGCACACCCGCGAGCAGTAGTCCGGCGTGCCCTCAGGCCGCACGCACTGGATCATCACCACGTCGTCCAGCGCCGCGATCGCGTCCGGACGGTGGACCACCATCTCCTCCAGCTCGCGCTGGGTGATCACGCCGGGCAGCGCCAGCCAGGGGTGCTGGCGGGTCTCGCGCCCCCCGGTCGCCACGATCGTCACACCGTGCTCGATCTGCCGGTCGACCGTCGAGCTGTCCGGTCCCTGGGTGCGCAGCACGGCCTGGAAGTAACCAGCGTGCCCACGGTGCCGGACGACCTCAGTGCGCAGGTACACGGCAATGTGCTGGTGCGCCCGCACCCGGTTCACCAGGTCCCGCAAAAGCCGCTGTGGGTCGTAGCCCTCGGCCACGTAGTAGAGGTTGAGCAGGTTCCCGCCCAGCATCTCCGCTCGCTCGACCAGGTGCACATCGCAGCCCGCGTCGGCGATCGCCAGCGCGGTGGTCATTCCCGAAACCCCGCCGCCGATCACCAGCGCGCTGGGCCGGAAGTGGTGTTTGTCCTTGTGGATGGGCTGCGCCAGCGCCGCTCGCCCGGCGGCCACCCGCGTCAGCTCGCGCGCCTTCTGGTTTGCCAGCGTCCGCTGGCTGATGTGCACCCGGCTGCACTGCTCGCGCAGGTTGACCAGTTCCAGCAGGTACGGGTTCAACCCGGCCTCCCTGACCACCCGCTGGAACAGCGGCTCGTGGGTTCGGCTGCTGCACGCCGCCACCACCACCCGGTTCAGGTCGTGCGCCTCGATGCGCTCGCGTAGCGCCGCCAGCGAGTCGGGGAAGCAGGCGAAGTCGACCTGCTCCACGTGCTCGACGAACGGCCAGTGCGCCGCCTCCCGTGTCAGCTCGCTCAGGTCGATCTCCTTCCCGATCGTCCCCCCACACGAGCAGGCGAACACCCCAATGCGCGGCGTCTGGCCCGCCACGTCCCGCTCCGGCGGGAACCCGTTCCCCGCCAGCGACAGGAACGGCCACTCCCGCGTGTAGGGGTGCGTGTCGAGCTGGTCGCTCAACAGCCGCATCACCTCCGCCGCCGCGCCGCTCGCGTCGATGATCGTCTCGGAGATTTCTTTAGGTGTGGAGAATGCGCCGCACACGAACACGCCGGGCCGCGAGGTCTGGAGCGGGGTGAATTTATCCGTCTGGCAGAAGCCGTGCGCGTTCAGCTCGATGTCGAGCAGACTCGCCAGCCGGGGGGCGCTCTCCGGCGGCTGCAGGCCGACCGCCAGCACCACCATCTCGAAGCGCTCCTCGGCCTGCTGGCCCTCCGCGTCGGTGTAGCGCAGGATCAGGTCGTGCGTCGCCGGGTCTTCCTGGATCGCTGAGATGCGCGAGTGGATGTAGCGGATGCCGTGCTTCTGGCGCGCCCCCTCGAAGTACTGCCCGTACTCCTTGTTGAAGGCCCGCTCGTCCATGATGAACACCGCACACTCGACCCGCCCCTCAAGTCGTTGCTTCGCCAGCATCGCCTCTTTCGTGGCGTACATGCAGCAGATCGACGAGCAGAACGTGTTCTGCTGATCGCGCGAGCCGATGCATTGCAGCCAGGCAATCGAGCGCGGCGCGCGGTAGTCCGACTGGCGCAGCACCGCCCCTTCCGTCGGCCCGGAGCGGCTCGCCAGCCGCTCATACTGCATCGCGTCCACTACGTTGGGGTAGCGTCCGTAACCCAGCTCACTTAATTGAGTGGCGTCGTAGGTCTGGAAGCCCAGCGCCAGGATGATTGCCCCCACCCGCACCGCGCGCAGCCGGGGCTGCTCCCCCAGGTTGATCGCGTCCGCCGGGCACGCCTCGACGCACAGCCCACAGCCGTCGCAGTACGGCCCCCGGTCGATCACGTAGGCGTCCGGCGCGGCGCGCGCCCCCACCTTGTAGGCTGCCTTGCGCCGCGACATGCCGAGCTGGTAGTCGTCCGGCAGCTCGACCGGGCAGGCAAGCGCGCACTCGCCGCAGTTGATGCAGCGCTCGGTGTCGACGTAGCGCGGCTCCTGGCGCAGCGACACGCTGAAGTCGCCCGCCTGGCCCTCCACGTCGACGATCTGGGTGTTGGTCAGAATCTCGATATTTGGATGTTGGTTGTGGTGGATGTACGCCGGGGAGATCGAGGGGCGCGTACACCCGTACCCGTGGTCGGGCGTTCCCCGGCAGAGCACACAGTCATGTTGGGGGAACATGTAGCCCAATTGGGCCACACGTCCCCCCAGACAGGGGGTTTGTTCAACCAGGTACACCTGTAAGCCAGCGTTAGCCAGGTCGAGAGCGGAGCGCATGCCCCCAATCCCACCGCCGACCACCAGAACGGAGGCGGGTTGGAGCCAGTCAGCACGAACGCTAAGAGGTTGCATCGTGTCCTCGGAGTTGAAGATCGGTGTTTATCGTTGCCGAACGTTATTTAGTTGTAATGGGCAAGACACAACGACGAGGTAGGGGGAAGTCGAGAAAGCAGGTGAGGATCGTGATCTGCTGAAGGTGGTTTAGGACATGTATTTGACGAATCCTGGCACGAATTCCTTTGTGTTGGACTTGCTCCCATGAAGCGGCGATAAAGCCAGGCAAGTCTCAGGCCCATGTACTAAGCATTATAGGAGAAAGTATGCACTGTAGTCAATCGTGGGTAGTGCCGCAGGATGTGGTGGACAATTTCGGGGAGCCATTGGCAGAGAGGCCTAATAGCCGGAATCAGCCAGAAATGGAGAGATGACAGGCTCCGCCCACCCACACGCCTGGCACTTGAAGTAAAGGATATCCTGGTTGATGCCTCGTCTGCCATTGCTGACCAGGGCATGGATGGTCGGGTCGGCGATGCCAAAGTGGGCGCACAACGGATTCGAGCAGGCATACCCACTGGTATCGACCTGTTTCTTTCGCCCGCGTGGGCTTTTGACCTGTGACCAGGGAATGACTTCCCGCCGGGGATGTTTGGGCAGCCAATGCACACCGGTTGCACACTGAGTCTGCTGGCTCTCGGGGC
>JARRJX010000100.1:0-6705 GCA_037388645.1 Chloroflexota bacterium | reverse complement strand
CTTTCTTCCAGCCCAGCGCCAGCACACCGATCAGTCGATAAACCATCCCAGCGATGAAGAACAGCACCGCGAAATAGAACAGCGGCCCGCGAACAAATTGCATTGCCGATTCAGGGGTCATGTCACGCCTCCTTGTCCGAAGGCTGCTCGGCCTTCTCGCTCTTTGCCGCACGTTTCTTGGCCGCGCTGTTCAACCCGGCGACGCCGCCCGCCACCACCGCGCCCACTCGAGCCGCACCACCCACAGTAACGAGGTCAGGTCTTTGCAGCGGTGCGCTTGCTCCCTGATAGAAGCCGCCGCCGTCCCAGAAGTTCGGCTCAGAGCAGCCCAGGCACGGGTGCCCGGCCTCGACCGGCCAGCTCGTGCCCTCGTTCCACTTGAGAGAGGCGCAGGTGTTGTAGGTCGTCGGGCCTTTGCAGCCCAGCTTGTACAGACAGTAGCCATTCTGGTAGCCGTCGTCGCCGAAGCTGTCGGCGAACAGGCCCGCGTCGTAGAAGCCGCGCCGCAAGCAGCGGTCGTGTACGGTCTGAGCATAGAACAGCTTGGGGCGGTTCAGCGCATCCAGCTCTGGGATGCTGCCCAGCACCAGGATGTTCGCGATCGTATTGGTCATCGCCTCCGGGATGGCCGGGCAGCCGGGGATGTTGATGACCGGCTTGTCGGTGACCAGCTCCATCACCCCGTAGGCATCGGTGGGGTTGGGGTTCGCACGCGGAATGCCGCCAAAAGAAGCGCAGTTACCGACCGCGACCACCGCGAAGGCATTCGCCGCCGCTTCGCGCAGGATGTCGTCGGCAGCGCGCCCGCCGATCGTGCAGTAGCCGCCGTTAGCGAGCGGGATGCTGCCCTCGACGACCAGGATGTACTGGCCCTTATAGGTCTCCATTGCTGCCTGTTTGGCCTCTTCTGCCTGGTAGCCTGCGGCAGCCATTAACGTCTCGTGATATTCAATCGTGATGTCGTTCAGAACCAGCTTTTCCAGTGTCGGGTTCTGCGAGCGGCTGATCGATTCAGTGCAGCCCGCGCAGTCCTGGAACTCCAGCCAGATCACCGGGGCGCGTTTGGCGGTCTCCAGGGCGTGCGTCACCGCACCGACGCGCTTGTAATCCAGGCCCAGCGCGCCCGCCAGGAGGATCGACATCTTGATGAAGTCCCGGCGCGTGACGCCGCGTCTTTGCAACGCCTCTAAAACTGTGTCATCTTTGTGTTGGAACATGGTCCTCCCTCCGTGGGGACTTGAGATTCCAGACCGCTCCGCCCACCTGCTAGTGGGCGGAGCGGCGTTTTCTACTACTCACAGGAGAAGCCTTCGCTCTCCATGAAAGCCTGGTAGGCATCCAGCGCCGCCTGGCCGGTCAGCAATCCGTCTTTCTGGGCGTCCCAGTCAGGCACTTCCAGCTCGGCCACCCACCCCACTCCATAGGGGTCGCTCACGAGCAGGCTGGGGTTTTCTTTGACCGCCTCGTTGACGGCCACCAGCACCCCCTTGACCGGGGTGGGGATCGGCCCGACGTACTTGCTGCTCTCCATCGTGCCGATGCTCTTGCCCTGCGCCAGCTCCTTGCCGATGTTCTTCGAGCGGGGGGTGACGGCGGTGAGGCTGCCCGCCATCTTGGTGGCGGCCACCGTCATGCCGACTCGCACCTTGCCGCCCTCTATCGGCTTGGCCCAACTGTGCTTCTCAAGGAAGTAATACAGGTCCTCAGGAATCTCGCAGCCGCGTACCTTCGCCATTTGATGCGCTCCTCTATTAGAAGGTCAGGACTTTGCCGGAGTCGTCGGCCAGCTCCCACATCGTCGCCCCGCCAACAAACTTGACGTGCTCGATCAGGTCTTCGGGCTTCAGATCGTGCAACTCCATCGAGGCGGTGCAGCAGTAGAAGGGGATCTCGGCCTCAATGCAGTCGTTCAGATATTTGGCAACGTTTTCCCCGCCCTCCTTGGGGTAGACCGTCTCGGCCACGCCTTTTTCGAGCAGCGTCGTGCCGTCAATGGTGAAGAACATCTGGACTTCGTAGTCCATTGCGGCAGCCAGGCTGGCGAAAAAGAAGGGGGTTGCACAGCGGCGCGGCGTGTCCTTGCCGCTGGTCATCACAATGAGTATTTTGTCCTCGTCGGCCATACAGCGCTCCTTTGTAATTCGGGCTTATACCAGCAGTGAAATGTCGGCCTCGGCGGCGTATTCCAGGAAAGTGGCCGCGCCACCGAACTCGACCCCGTCGATCAGCTCCTCTTTCTTGACGCCCATCACTGCCATCGTCATCTGGCAGGCGATCAAGCGCACGTCGAACTCCAGACAGGCATCCATCAGCTCCGGGATGGTGGCCGTTCCGGCCTTCGCCATCCAACCTTTCATCATGCTGGTCGCCATGGGGGTCATGCCGGGGATGATGCTGACAATGCTGGGGATGGGCATCGGCATGGCCGGGTTGCCGACCGGCGAGACTTGAAGCCGATGTATCTTCTTTTTATTGATGATGTCCAGCCCGTAGAAAGTAAAAAAGATGGCTGCCTCCATGTCCATCGCCACCGCAGTGGTGGCAAGGATAAGGGGCATATAGGCAGCGTCTAACGTACCTCTGCTGGCGATCAGCGCCAGCCGTTTTGGCTTTTCCTCTGCCATGTGTGCAGCCTCCATCAATAGATGAGTGTGTTAGTTGCCTCTGCACACTCGGCCACAAAGGTCGCGGCATTGACAACCACCGGCCCTTCAATGAACTCCTGTTCGGGGTCGATTTTCCGGGACTGAATGCAGGGGCCGCAGACAAACATCGTGCCCCCTTCTTCGATGTAGGCGTCCATCAGCTCTTTGAGCGGGGGGAAACCGGCAGCGAAGACGTGTTCGGCGCACCCCTTGCGGATGAGCATGACGCCGCTGGCCTGGAAGCCAAGCGTGACGTCGATATCAGAAGCGAGAGCCGCCACACCCATCACGAAGGGTATGGTGGCCCGCTCCGGGTCTTCCGGCCCATGCGTGACCATGATGATCATCTTGCCATTCTTTTTTTCGCTCACTGTTTGTTCCCTTCAGGTAAGCACAGAGGTGTTAAGGAAGGCTCAGCCAACCTTCTTGACAAAGAAAATGTGCTTGTCCCCGTCCTGCTGGTACTCCAACAACTCGTGGCCCGTCTTGCGGGCCCAGGCTTCCATGTCGGGCTTGGAGCCGGGATCGGTGGCGATCATCTTGAGAACCTGGCCGGACTCAAGCTTGTCGATCGCCTTCTTGGTCTTGAGGATGGGCATGGGACAACTCAGCCCGCTGCAATCCAGGGTTTCATTGGGTTCTACTGCCATTGCGTTCTCTCCTTGTGTGAGGTATCTCGTAAACCGATTTGATTCCAGCTTCAATTCCCGGGGGCGTTCTCCTGCTCGACCAACTGGCCAATCTGGTACAGCCGCCGGGCTGCCGCGCTCCGTTCATAAGCAAGCTGGGTGATCACGTTGACAACCCGGCTCAAGAGACGGCCCAACAGCCGGGCTTGCTCCGGGCTGACCTGCTGCACGGTGTGCAGGTTGTCTTGTAAGGCGATGAGGTCCGCCCCGAACTGGCTGGCGATGGTGGGCAGGGCGTTCTGAATCGCCTGGAGGTGAGCCTCATCTGTGACGAAGGGGCCCATCACCACCTGCGCAACCGGTTCGCCGTTCAACTCGATGGCTGCGGCCAGGTAGTGCAGACCGGCGTGGCAGCTCAACAGCTCGCCGCCTGTTTTCGCGGGCTGGCTGCGGATGTCGAGGCACGCCTCCTGGCCGATGGGCATCCGCTGGATGGCTCGGCAGAATGGGTTGCATTCCATGCAGTCCGCGAGCGGGTTGCCCTGGTCATCGACCACAACCACCGACAGGCCGGTGGCTTCGGCAAAGGCTTTCAGCACGGGTTTTAATTCGGAGTGGGTGAAGACCTCGTCCAGGGCAAGCGGTTGGGCGGCTTCTTCCGCCTCGGCGCGAGGCTGCGGACGCTGAGGGCTGCTCTGCTCGGTGAGCCATGCCTCAACCGCCTCCCGGGGAAAGCGCCACTGCCCCCCGACTTTGATCGCCGGGAACTCACCCTCGCGGATGAGCCGGTAGATCGTGACCCGGTTCAAGCGGACAAGTGACTGAACTTCACGTGTGGTGAGTAATTCGTTGTCCATTAAGCCCCAATCTCAAGACTATCACAGAAATTGACCGATTTTGACCAGAGTTGATAATCCACATCCATAAAATTTCTTTATGGGTGCGGCGATCATAAACCTGGGATGATTTGTGGGAGGGCATCGGGAGGCCCCAGGATGGGCCAATAGGAGGTGTTACCGTCGGCCTGGCATCGCTCACTTACCTAAAAGCAACATAGGAACAAAAATATCTCCACCTGGCTTTCGATAGGTAGTGCCACAGAAAGTGATGGACAATTTTGGGGGTCATCGGCAGAGAAGCCCAATAGCCCGAATCAGCCAAAGATGAAGAAACGACAGGCTCCGCCCGCCCACACTGAGGTGAGCTTTTGGCTGGTAAGCAGGCTCAAACTGCTGGAAAGGGAGCTAAACCAGACCTACAAGATGGGAAGAGGCCAATCCTCACTGGGTGTGCAGCCAGAGATGCTGAGATGTCCAACCCTTCGCTGAGCGCATGCATCACCATTGCCACCCGGTGAATGGGTGTTTTGAGATGATACATCGGCGTGTTCAACCGACAGGTTTTACACCAACCGCACGCCTGGCACTTGAAGTAGGGGATGTCCCGGTTGATGCCTCGTCTGCCATTGCTGACCAGCGCATGGACTGTCGGGTCGGCGATGCCAAAATAGGCACACAATGGATTCGAGCAGGCATACCCACTGGTATCGACCTGTTTCTTTCGCCCACGTGGGCTCTTGACCTGTGACCAGGGAAGGACTTCCCACCGGGGATGTTTGGGTAACCAATGTACACCGGTGGCACACTGAGTCTGCTGGCTCTGGGGGCCTGAGTCTGCGTGGTCGCCGGTGACGGGTGTGCCTCTCCTTCCACCAGAGTGTGATGCGTTTTCCGTGCTTGACCCACAGGTAGACTGACAGGCTGACCAGGAAAGCCAGGATGCTCTCGAGGAGGGTTGGATTGAGTTTCATGAGGTGATGAGATATGCTTTTGGCTCAAGAGCCCGCCGTTTACCCCATCACTTTAACCCAATCGAATTAACCATCACTTCCGTGGGCATTACGTTTCAAGTTGCTGTGGCGGCAGCATTGACTCGATACGTTTCCATTATCTGTCTGTTAGTTCATGTCTTCGTCTCATGCTCCATTCTTAACAAACGAACTTTTTAAACCAGCCCTAGTTGTCCTCTATTCCGCCGGCCTCCACCGGGACGAACACGTGGTGGCACTCGTCGCAGATCACGTCCCCGCTGGCGAGCATCGAGCGGTTAATCAGGATCGTCCGGTAGGGCTGGCAGGTGCAGCGCGCCAGGATGCACGGGTCGTCGTCCTCGTCCCCCATCAAGGCGTCGACCAGCTGGGTGGCTTGCAGCACGCCGCTGTGCTTCTGAATGGCGACCGCCATCCCCCGCAGCAGGAACTCCCAGCGCTGAGCCGCCTCCGGTGCGAGTATCCACCTGATCCGCTTGGTGGTTCCATCCCGCACGTCGATCAGCCCGAACGACCGCGCAGGCTTCTTATACCAGGGCGAGAAGCGCCCTACGTCCTCGCTGATCTCGGTCAGGATGTTGGCGAGGATCGTCTCCGCCGCCAGCAGCGGCTGGCCGAACGCTACCCCCTCAAACAGCGCCTCCGCCTCAGGGAGCGGTGCGCTGACGTTGTACATCTCGCAGAGTGTCCGCCACGTGGCGTCGAGCGCCGTGTCCAATTCATCGATTGTGCTGACAGGGACCATCATCTCTAGCCCCTTTCTTCGTTGGTGTGGCGGGGACGAGTCTATGCTGGCTTCAGTCTCCCCTCCACAGGTGGATATGCGTTGTTAATTCATCCATCTCAACTTTCCAAAACTGCTGCCTTCCGTAGGGTAGGGTAGGGGTCGACCAGATTCTTGTTCAGGGCGGCCTGTTTCTCCGGCAGTCCCAGGGCCAGCGCCAATAACTGGGTGAAGTAGAGCACCGGCATCGGCTCCTCGATGTCCATCTGGAACTGGCGGGCGTCCAGGTTGGTGTGGCACAGCGGGCAGGCTACTGCGATCGCATCCGCCCCCGCCTGGCGGGCGTGCTCGATCAATTCGCCGCTCAGTTCGAGCACGATGTCGGGCCGGGTGAGCGAGTGCGCCGCCCCGCAGCACGAGGTCTTGTACGACCAGTCGAGCACCACCGCCCCGGCGGCCTTGAGCAGCTCGTCCATGTCGGTCGGGTTCTCTGGCGCTGCCGCCTCGGTGATCTCCGGCGGACGGGTCAGCAGGCAGCCGTAGTAACACACCACCCGCAGCCCCTTTAGCGGGCGCTTCACCTTTGCCTCGACCGCCTCCACGCCGACGTGGGTGTGGAGCGCCTCGATCAGCGTGCTGACGTGCACCGTATCACGGTATTCGCGCCCCAGCTTGCGCTCGGCCTCCGCCTTGTGATCCGGGTGCTCCCGGATTTCGTGCTGGGCGACCTTGTGCCGGTTGAAGCATGGGGCGCAGGGCATGGTCACTTTGTTAAAGCGTCTCTGCTCGAAGTGCGAGTGGTTTTCGAGGGGCAGTTCGAGCGCCGAGGGCGGGTCGGGGCGTTGAGCGTGGGAGTTTCGACATGATACAGAGAGGCTA
>JARRJX010000099.1:1802-8513 GCA_037388645.1 Chloroflexota bacterium | reverse complement strand
GCTGACCGCCTGGCTGGGGCAAAACAACAGCATCGGTGTGGGATTGGTGCTGGCAGGCTGCGCCGCGCTGATCGTCTGGTTCCTGGCGGCGGGGAGCCTGTCGCTGGTGGGGATGATCGCTGGAGGGGTGATCGCGCTGCTGTGCATCTCTACCGGAGCGGGGATGGCCGTCGCCCTGCTGAGTGTCAGCATCCAGCAGTCGACCTTCAAGCTGGCAAGCGGGGCAGCAGGCGTGATCGGAACCGCCGCCGCCGGGTTGATCCTCAGCAGCATCACGCCCATCGCACGGGGGATGCTGAGCACCGCCTGGGGCGGGCTGGGGCTGGCGCTGGCGTCCGCCCTACTGGCCGGGCTGGCTGGAACGACCACCTACCTGGCGAGTTTTGGCCTTGTGGCGGGTGGATTGTTTCTGCTGCTGTACCCCGGTGCGTTCCTGACGGCTTTTATCTTCGAGGGTGACGAGGATTTGAGCGTCGGCGCGGGCGCGCGGCGCGGGTTATCGATCATGATCGTGGTCTTATATGCCGTGCTGGCCGCCATCATGCTCGCAGGCAGCCTTTAGAGTCCCCCCTGGCACACCTTCTTTCCACCGGGTGGGCACCAGACAGATTATGACGATGCCTCGTCCGCGCCCGGCTTCACGCGGAGGCTGACCGGCAGCGTGATGGTGAACTCCGCCCCGTGCCCCTCGACGTTGGCCACCGAGACGGCCCCGCCGTGAGAGCGGATGGTGGTATCCACGATCATCAGGCCCAGCCCATGGCCCGACCGGCTGTCGGATCGCTGGCCGCGGTAATACTTCTTAAACAACTGGGACACCTCTTCCGGCGGAATACCAGGCCCGTCATCGCGCACCGACAGGGTGACCCCTTCCTCCCCATAGATGAGCGTCGCCAGGACCTGCGACCCTTCTGGGGCGTGGCTGACCGCGTTGTCGAGCAGATTCTGGATGCTGCGTAACAGGCGGCTTGGCTCCCCCCGGATGCTGTACCGGTCGCCCACCACCTTGGTCGCGATGTTGACCGACTTCGCCAGGGCGTTCCCCTCCACCGTCTGGATCGCCTGCCCAATCAGGACGGTCAGGTCACAGGGATGATGGTATTTCTCCGGCTTCTCCGTCAGGAGGGCAATATCGAGCAGCTGGTTGATCAAGGCGAGCACGTTCGTGGCCGCGTTCTCGATGCGGTTCAGGTACAACTGGCCTTTTTCGCTGAGCTTCTCGGCCAGCGCGATCAGCTCGGTGTAAGCCTTGATCGAGCTAACCGGGCTTTTCAGGTCGTGGGTGAGGGCGTGGACAAACTCAAGCCGGGCGGCTTCGAGCTGTTTCAGATAGGTGATGTCCTGCATGACGGTGATGGTGCCGACCGCCGGTGAGTGCTCGACCGTCGCCAGGTAGGTCTCGTTGTTGATCGTCATCTCAATCGTCTTGCCGACGCCCTGGCTGATGCCTTCGAACAACTGGCTCATGCTGGTCTCTAACAGGCGGTTCGCCGCCTTGTTGGCGATGTGCAGCTTGCCGCGCTGGCCGACGATGATCACCGGCTGCGGCAGGGCTTCGACGGTGGCGTCGACGATCGCCCGCTCTTGCAGCAGCTCGGAATACAGACCGGCGTTCTGGATGGCCGTCGCGACCGGGTGGGCAAACCCCTGGAGCCGCGCCAGATCGTCCTTGGTGAAGGCACCGTGCTCTTTGTTGAAGAGGGAAAGCACGCCGACCACCTCATCTTTGACGATCAGAGGGATGCAGGCCATCGAATTGGTCTGTGTTTCTCCCGCTGTGGCCCTCTCGCCGTCCTGACTCGTCCTGGTGAACTCCGAGATTCGCGGCTCGCCAGTCCGAATGATTTCGCGAATGACCTTGGTAACCTGCCCGGCGGTGCCATCCAGGAGCTGCTCAGCCCGCTCTTCCGCTTTGGGGTACGGGTAAATGCCCCCGTTTTCTTCGCCGGCCATCCAGAGGATGACATCCTGCACGGGCAAGTAGCGATGAATCTGCTGGACGAGGACGTCGTACACGACGTCGAGGTCCAGGGAAGCGTTGATGGCGCTGGAAAGGGCGTTGACGGCAGACTGCTGTTTGACGCGCTGCGCCAGCTCCCGGTCGGTGGCCTGGAACAGGCGCGCGTTCTGCACGGCGACGGCGGCAAACTCGGCAATGGTGAGCAGCAGCATCTCGTCGCGCTCGCTGAAGCTGCGCTTGGATCGGCGCTGGACCGCGCCCAGCACGCCGAAGGTGACGTTGCCCACCGTGATCGGCAGCAGGAGCAGCGCCTCGGCCAGATAGCCGGTCTTGATCTTGATCAGGCTGCCGCCCTCCTCCCGGTGCTCGCGCAGGGGCTGCCCGGTGTGGATCACCTGGCCGACCAGCGACTCGGTCGACAGACGCATCTTCTGGATGTTCTCGTTTGCGATGCCCCGGTAGGTCTTGAGGTGAAGCTCGTTGGTCTGCTCGTCGACCAGCCAGACCAGCGCCTCGTCGGCGCTGGTGATCGCCATGACACCGTCGACGACGTGCTCAAGCACCTTTTCCAGCTCAAGCTGGGAGGTGATGGCCTTGGTGACCTGGGCAAGGGCATCGGCCAGGTCGGCTTTCTTGTGGAGGGCGGTTACCTCGGTTTCCGGCTGCTCGATGATCTGGACGGCCATTTGCAGCGCGCCAAACGAGAGGATGTCCCCGTTCATCACCTGGTAGGGGGTGTTGACGCCAATCGAATGCCCATTGCGGCGGGTGCCGTTGGTGCTCTCCAGATCGACGATGAACAGCTTCCCCTCTGTCCTGCGCAACTGGGCGTGGCGGCGCGAGACGCCCAGGTCGACCGCATCGTACTCCTCCAGGTCGATCAGGTCCGGGGAATCCACCCTGCGACCGAATATGACATCCCCGTAGATTTCGCAGCCGAAGGAAACGTTTGGATCGCTGAGCACGTCAAAGCGAACCCGCCAGGGGGAGAGCCTTTCTTTATCAGCCTGGGAAAGATCGCGAGGGACTGCCTGATAGACAATATCGGCCTGGGCGGTGACCGATTCCCTCAGCGCATCATCAGCTAACTGGCTGGTTTTCGGCTCATGGTTTTTAGTATCCATTTGGTATATTCTCTTCCAGTTGGTTCCAGCCAGGGGGAGCAGCCTGGAACTTTGCCGTATAAAAACCTGAAAATCCGAGCCGACGTTGGGAGAGTGAAGTAACGGATTCTTATTTTAAGTAATACACAATTTGTAATTTTGCACAAGTGACTTTGCGAATAAAGATGCCGGAATCCGGCAGCAGCCAGGACAATGATTCGAGGTGTCGGGAGCAGGCGAAGCAGCGCCAAAGGGCAAGCAGCGGCAGGTTCCGCCGCCCGCTCCTTCAGGAGTATGATGTTGTCCAGGCTCGGCGGCCCTCGACAGGCCCGAACATCCGGCTGGGCGCGCGCGGCTTATCTGGGCAGGCCGCCTGTCACGCCAAGTATCCAGCGCATGCAGCGGTGGGCGAAATCAACCGACCCGGCATACATCATCGGGCAGCCGCCCGCGATCACGGTCAGGCCGTTTTCCTCGCCGATCCGCACCGCCTCGTCCGAGACGCTCGACCCACCTTCGAACGAGCGGTGCATCCACACCCTCGGAATGCCCGCCTCGACGCAGTCCTGCACGATCTGGAGGGTAGCGGCAGGCCGGGTGACGATCACCACGCCGTCCACGCCGCCGGGAATCGACTTGACGTCGGGATAGCAGGACGCGCCCTCGAACTCCTCCGCGTTTGGGTTAACCGGGTACACCTGGCAGCCGATGTCTCTCAGCCTGCGATAGATGGCGGAGGCCGGTGTTTCTTTCGTACGGGAGACCCCCGCCACGGCAATCCGCTTCTGCGCCAGGAAATCGTCGACCATCTCTTGCATTTTTGGCATCTCTCACCCCCGGAGCCAATCTGGCAGTTGTACCCATAGTATACGACAAAAGAATGGGTCGGCGCTGCTCCGGGCGGGCTCGTTGCAGCGCGGTTGGCTGTGATGGTATCATTGCCCTATTATGCTTCCTGATTTCCGGATTGGTCAGATCATCATTCGCTCGTATGCCCTGATGCTCGACGTGGCGATCGTCGTCGGGCTGCTGCTGCTGGGCGTCTTTGGCGCGCTGGACGATGAGAAACGCCCCGACGCCTGGGTCGACGCGGGCCTGGGCGCGCTGGTGGGCGGGATCGTCGGGGGGCGGCTGGGGCACGTGGGAATCTACTGGCGATACTTCGCCGAACATCCTGAGAGCATTGTCAAAGTCTGGCAGGGCGGGCTGGACTGGCACGGGGCGGTGCTGGGCGGGCTGCTGGCGCTGCTGCTGGTCTGCCGAATACGCCAGGTCGGCTTTCGCCAGATCAGCGACGCGCTGGCCTTTGTCCTGCCGATGGGCGCGGCGCTGGCCTACACCGGCTGCCTGATGGTAAGCTGCGGGCACGGGCGCGAGGTCGCCTCGCTGGCCGCCACCCACCCCCCGATCGCCCTTGAGCTGCCCGACCTGTACGGCGTGGTCGCGCCCCGGCTGGCGAGCCAGCTCTACGGCGTGGTGTTCAGCCTGCTGCTGATCGGCGTGGCGGGGCTGCTCGCCTGGCGGATCGCCCATCCGGGCGTGCGCTTCTGGCTGGTGCTGGCGCTGCTCGCGCTGGGGACGTTTGGGATCGGCTTTACGCGGGGGGATTCGGTCCTGATGGTGGGCGCGCTGCGCCTGGACCAGGTGCTCGACCTGCTGACCGCCGCCGGGGCGCTGGCGACCGCCGCGCTGGCCGCCCGCCCCATCCAACCTAAGCCGATCCAGCTCCCCACCTGGCCGGAGCAATTTTAAGGAGACAAAGCAATGCAGCTTAAGCTGGGACTGGCCCAGATCAACACCGTGCTCGGCGACGTGCAGGCGAACCTGGAGAAGCACCTGGCTATGATCGAGCAGGCGCGCGGGCAGGGGGTCGACCTGCTGTGCTTCCCTGAGCTGTCGTTGACGGGCTATAACCTGCAAGACCTGACCTACGGCGTCGCCAACCGTCCTGAGCCGGACAACCCGGTCTTCGCCCCCCTGTTTGAGGCCAGCCGCGACCTCGACCTGGTGGTCGGCTTCGTCGACGAGGACAACCGGCATCGCTTTTTCATCGCAGCGGCTTACCTGAGCCGGGGCGAGCTGGTGCACGTCCACCACAAGGTATACCTGCCGACCTACACCCTGTTCGACGAGGGGCGCTATTTCGCCTGGGGAGAGGAGCCGCGCGCGTTCGACACGCGCTTCGGGCGGATGGCGATCCTGATCTGCGAGGATTTCTGGCACGCCAGCCCGCCTTACATCGTCTGGCTGGACGGGGCCGATTACTTCCTGTGCCTCTCGGCCAGCCCCTCACGCGGGATGGACGACAGCGACCGGTTCTCCAGCGCGCGCTGGGTGGAGCGGGTGACGCAGGCCTACGCCAGCCTGTTCACCAGCTTCGTGGTGCATACCAACCGGGTCGGATTCGAGGATGGCTATAATTTCTGGGGTGGCTCGATCGTCTACGACCCGGACGGGGAGACGGTCGACCAGGCCCCTTACTTCGACGAGGCGCTGCTCACCCTGACTATCGACACCGACCACCTGCACCGCACCCGCGCCCGCCTGCCGCTGCTGCGCGACGAGCGCACCGGCCTGATGACCCGCGCGCTGGCGCGCATCAGCGAGGCACCGATCCGCTGAGTGGGGACACAACAATTGTTGTGCCCCTTGGAAGTCATTCTTTTCAAAAAGCTATTGAACGAATTACTTGGGGATAGACGTATGACAACCAAGCAGTTTCTCGACAACCTGACGATCAACACCGACCTGGCCTGCGACGTGCTGACCAGGTTCATCCGCGAGGAGATCGGCAAGGCGGGCTTCGGGCACGCGGTGGTCGGGCTTTCCGGCGGGATCGACTCGTCGCTCATCGCGTACCTGTGCAGCGAGGCGCTTGGGCCGGAGAACGTGCTCGGCGTGCGCATGCCCTACCAATCGTCCTCCCAGGAGAGCCTCGCCCACGCCCAGATGGTGATCGACGCGCTGGGCATCCGAAACGACACGGTCGAGATCACGCCGATGGTCGACCCGCTGTTCGCACGATTCCCGGATATGACACCCCTGCGCAAGGGTAACGTGATGGCCCGCCAGCGGATGATCGTGCTCTACGACCAGTCCGCCGCCTTCGGGGCGCTGGTGGTCGGCACCGGGAACAAGACTGAGGCGCTCTTAGGCTATTCCACCCTGTACGGAGACGGCGCGGCGGCGCTGCATCCCCTGGGCGACCTGTACAAGCACCAGGTGCGGCAGCTGGCGCGGGCGATGGGCGTGCCGCAGGTGATCATCGACAAGCCGCCCTCCGCCGACCTGTGGCCGGGCCAGACCGACGAGGGCGAGCTGGGCTATACCTACGACGATGCCGACCAGCTGCTCTACCTGCTGATCGACCGGCGCTACAGCCTGGAGGAGGCGGTCGAGGCCGGGTTCCCGGCGGAGTTCGTCCGCGAGGTGTGGCGCACCGTGCGGCGCTGCCATTACAAGCGCGTCCCGCCGCTGATCCCCAAGCTCTCCCACCGCACGCTGGGGATCGACTTCCTGTATCTGCGCGACTGGGGGACGTAAGCAGCCATGCAGCTGGCGCTCTCTTCGTGGTCGTTCCACACGCCGCTCTACGCCGGGGAGATGCGCCTGTGGGACGTGCCTGGCGAGGCGCGGGTGCTGGGATTT
>JARRJX010000099.1:0-1732 GCA_037388645.1 Chloroflexota bacterium | reverse complement strand
CTCTGGCCGTACGGCAACCGCCTGCTCAATGCGGTGCGCCGCTTCACCAACCCGCCCAGCCCGGCCCCTGAGGGGCGCTTCTACGACCCGCCGCTGCTGCGCCGCGTGCGGGAGGCGCTGACCCACTATGGCAGCGCGCTCGCCGCCTGGGCTGCCGACCCCGACCTGGGCCGCCCACAAACACGTGACAGAGACCGCGAATATGTGCGCCTGGCGCTGCGCACCGCCCGCCAGCTCGGCGCGCCGCTGCTGCGGATCACGATCGACCACCGCGCCGCCGGGGAGCACATCTCGGCCACAACCGACTCGCTGGCCGTGCTGGCCGTCGACGCCGAGCGGGAGGGTGTCCGGCTGGCGCTGGAGAACCACGGACGGGAGGAGATGGACGCGGCCCAACTGCTGGGATTTGTCCAGGGGGTGAACTCGCCCTGGCTGGGTATCTGCCTTGACTTCGGCAACTTCCGCCCCGGCACCGGGGACGACGATTTCGAGATGCTCGCCCGCCACGCGATCCACGCCCACGCCAAGAGCTATGATTTCGACGACGACGGCGAGGAGACGACCATCCCGTTTGGGCACAGGCTGGGCGTGCTGAAGTCAATCGGCTATCAGGGCGTGATCTCGATCGAATACGAGGGCGATGGGGACGCCGCCGAAGGAATCCGGCGCACCCATCGCCTGATCGAGCGCCACTGGTAGCGCCACTCAACCCAAAAAGGACAGAGGGCTCGCTCACCCCCTCGGCAAGCGAACCCTCTATCCGCCTCTACCAATAAACCTGCGAAAAGCCTGAGATTACCAACCCACCACGTGGTTCACGAGGAGTCTCTATAAACCAGAAACTCCTCGCGATCATATGGAAGTAATTCTTTTACGAATTACTTCACGCAGCCGGGCGCTGTCTGACCTCGTCCTCCACGCCGAGCCAAAAATGGTGCGGCAGCACTGTGTTTGACCCACGCACCCGCACACCGGCGAGCGTCAGATCGCCGTTGGGCAGCATGAAGGGATTGACGTAGCACATGTTAGGAAGTGCGTTGTGCTTCATCCGGTAATGCTGCACTGCGCGGTCGAGCTTGCTCTCCAGGTCGCGCCCTTCGCTGCTATCGAACCACAACATACCAATGTCCATCTCGTCTCCGTTTGATCAAACCCAGTGCTACCACTAGAACAACCGTGCTAATAGTATACCAGAACACCCGTTCTTTATCAAGCCTTTTTGGGTTGATTTCTGGTTAATTTTTCACCGCCAATCTCGTCTGGCGCAGGGCCAGCGCGTGCAGCGGCACCGCCGGGACAAGCAGGGCGGTGGAGACCAGCAGCGCCGCGCGGATCGCCACCCGCTCGCCGATCAGGCCCACGCCCGGCCCACCCGCAATCTGGCCGAAGGCATCAAGCTGTCCGGCCATGCTGATCACCGTGGCGCGCACCGACGAATCCTTGATGTTCTGGTTGATCCACGCCTCGTAGATCGGGGAGTCGAGATTGCGGAAAGTGTCAAACGTCCACGTGGCGGCCAGCACCACGCCGAGCGTCGGGCCGGTCGCCACCAGCAGCAGCGAGACAACCATCGCGGACACAATCCAGAGCAGCGAGCGGGCTGCCTGGCCGGGCGCGCTAAGCGCCCCGCGCCGGGCGACCTCGGTCGCGCCCAGGGCGAGCAGCCTGCCGACCAGCTCGATCAGCCCGAACCAGACCGGCAGAGGCAGGCGAGGCAGGCCGATCACCTCGA
>JARRJX010000098.1:0-8358 GCA_037388645.1 Chloroflexota bacterium | reverse complement strand
CTGCTCGCCAGGGCCGGGGCGCGCGTCGACGGCATGCGGGTGCGCATCCCCGCCCACATCATCAAAGATGCGATCGCCTCCGCCCCCCAATCGTTCACGCTCTGGGGACGCGGCGGCCAGCGCCGGATGGAGGTCACGCCCGACCAGGTTCACTTCGGGCCGGGGCTGACCAACCCCTATTTCGTCGACCCCCAGACGGGCGAGCGGCGCAAATCCCGCCGGGGCGACCCCGGCCTGACGGCCCGCGTCGCCGATGCGCTCGATCACATCGACTACGTGATGGGCCTGGCCCTGATTGGCGACGTCCCGGCCAGGCTCGCCCCCGTGTACGAATACGCGGAGTTGGTCGCCAACACCATCAAGCCGGTGCTCCCCTGGGCTTTTTCGACGGAGAACGTCTCCGACATCTACCAGATCGCGCTGGCGGTGGCGGGCAGCGAGGCAGCCTTCCGCGACCGCCCGACGTTCGCCCTGTTCGCCACTTACCAGTCGCCCTTGCAGCACACCAACGAAGACCTCTCGAACGTGCTCTGGGCGGTCGAGCGTGACATCCCGATCGTCTACATGGGAGGCGGCAGCACCGGCTCCACCGCGCCCATCACCGGGGCGGGGTCGCTGATCGTCTACCTGGCTGCCGTGCTGAGCGGTCTGGCAATCGTCCAGCTCAAGAAACGCGGGGCACCGTTCTGCTGCGGCGGCGTCCCCCAGGCGACCGACATGCTCACCGTGCGCCCGGCCTACGGCAGCCCGGAGCTGAGCCTGTTCAGCGCCGCCATGGCGGACATCTCGCGCTACCTGGGCGTGCCCTTCATGGGGACAGCCGGAGCGTCCGAGGCGAAGCAGCTCGACCTGCAGGCCGCCGTCGAGAGCACCTTCCAGGTGGTGATCTCCGCCTTGAGCGGCACCTCGCTGGTGCACGACGTCGGCTTCCTGGACTGCGCGGATATCGGCTCGCTGGAAATGCTGATCCTGACCGACGAGATCGTCGGGATGACCCAGCGGCTGATGCGGGGCATCGTGATCAGCGACGAGACGTTTATGCTGGACCAGATCGACGAGGTCGGGCCGGGCGGCGAGTTCCTCTCCACAGACGAAACCGCCCACCAGTTCCGCACCGAGATCTGGCACCCCACCCTGTTCGACCGCCAGCCCTGGGTCAACTGGGAGGCCGCGGGGAAAAAGACCCCCGCCGACCGGATCAAGGCGCGCCTGGACGACATCCTGGCAAACCACACCGTCCCGCCCCTGCCGGAAGACGTCGAGGCGAAAATCCAGGCGATCCTGGCGCAGGCGGAAGAACGCGAACAGAACAGGCCAGCGGGGTGACGATGAAAGCCGTCCAGCTTGTCGAGATCGGAATGCCGCTCCAGCTGCGTGAGGTGCCGCCCCCGGAGATCGGCCCCCAGGACGCGCTGGTGCGGGTCAAAGCCGCCGGAATCTGCCACTCGGACGCCCATTACCGGGCGGGCAAATCGCCCGTCGGCCCCCTGCCCCAGACGCTTGGGCACGAGGTGTCCGGCGTGGTGGAGGCGGTTGGCCCGGACGTGACAGCGGTCGGCCCTGGGCAGCGGGTGTGCCTGCACTACCTGGTCACCTGCGGGAGCTGCGAGCACTGTGCGGCGGGGCGCGAGCAGTTTTGCACCACCGGCCAGATGATCGGCAAGCACCGCGACGGCGGTTACGCGGAATACATCGCGCTGCCCGCCCGGAGCGTCGTCCCCCTCCCCGACGCGGTCTCGTTTGAGGCGGGTGCGGTCTTGATGTGCTCGTCGGCCACCTCGTTCCACGCGCTGCGCCAGACCCGCCTGAAGCCGGGCGAGACGGTCGCCGTGTTCGGGGTGGGCGGCCTGGGCGCGTCAGCCGTCCAACTGGCGCGCCTCTCCGGGGCGGTGCAGGTCTACGCGGTCGACCTCAACCCGGAGCGGCTCGCCCAGGCCGAATCCTACGGCGCGATCCCGGTCGACGCCCGCCTGGCCGACCCGGTCGACCTGATCGGGGAGGCGACCGGGGGCCGGGGGGTAGACGTGTCCTTGGAACTGATCGGCCTCCCGCTGACGATGCGGCAGGCGGTGCGCGCCCTGGCCGTCCAGGGGCGGGCGGGGCTGGTCGGCATCGCGGATCAGCCGCTTGAGATCGAGACCTACACCGAGTTGTTGGGGACAGAGGCGGAGGTCATCGGCTGCGCCGACCACCTGCTGGATGAGCTTCCCACCCTGCTCGACCTGGCGAGCCGGGGAGCGCTGGACCTGTCCGCCGTCAGCGCCACGACGATCCCGCTCGACGCGGACGCCATCAACGCGACGTTAGACAATCTGGAAAAATTCAGCGGCGCGCTGCGCACGGTCATCACCCCCTGAGCCAGCCGCGTCCGCCGGAATCGGGAAAGGGATAGCCCATCTGGTTGGCTATCCCTTTCCACAGGAGGAGAGAACTTCTGTCGCACTCACAATGATGCTCGCTTGTTGTGGTTGCGCAGCACTTTTAAGGATACACTGCATCGCTGCCGGATCATATGGGGAATCACCCCCATCTACACGTGACCGGCGTGTGATGTGTGAGGCAGCCAATCATTATGCCCAGCTTCATCCCAGGTAAGAACCGGGTCGACCGGCTCACCCGGCTCGCCCTGTGCGCCGCCGGGCTGGCGCTCGCCGCCTGCACCCGGCTGGCAGCGCCCCAGAGCGCGCCGATTACGCCTACCCCCCCACCGCCAACGCCCACCGAGACGCTTACCCCGACTCCCACCGGGACGCCCACGCCGACTCCCACCCCGACGCTCACCATACCGCCCCCAACGCCCACCCCCGCCGCTTACGACTACCAGCCGATGATCGACCGGATCGACCTCCATTTGCGGCACACCGCCTATCGACAGGGATATAATCTTGGTATCGGTTTCGTGGACATCGAGACCGGCCAGGTCATCAGCATCCAGGGCGACACCAGCTACCATGCCATGAGCACCTTCAAAGGCCCGCTTGCCGCGTTTTATTTCTGGCTGCTGGAAAGGGGAGAGATCGTCGAACATCCCGGCGACCGCGAGCACATGATCGACATGCTGGAAGTCAGCTCCAATATCGACACCACCTGCGTCTTCGAGCGGGTGGGCGGGATTCCGGCGTTCAACGACTGGTTAGCCGGGCAGGGCCTGAGCCGCGAGCACAACTTCGTGTTCCTGTGGGAGAACTGGGCCTGCAACGACGAGGGGCAGTATTACATCCCCCAGGGGGACTGGCGCTACACGGACGGCGACGAGTCGGTCGGCATCCCAGGTGGCGGACGGCTGCTCTTCTGCCCGGTGCGCGAGCTTCCCTGCGATAAGGCGTTCGCCCCGGTCGAGCTGGCCCAATGGTACGCGCGCTTCTACCGGGGCGAGGTGCTTAACCCCGAAGACACCGCGCTGCTGCTGAGCTGGCTGGAGGAGGGAGTCGACGAGTCGGTGTTCCTCAACAACCTACCTGAGGACGCGAACGTCCATTCCTACGTCAAGGGCGGCACCCGGCAGTCAGATGATCTGTACCACGTCAATTTCTTCCACGAAGCGGGTATCGTGGAGACGGACTACGGGGCGTTCGCCCTGGCCCTGTTCATGCAGGGCAATCCGGAATGGCCCGGCACCTGGTCGATGTCCGAAGTTGCGCGGATCGCCTACGAATATTTCGTCGCCGCGCACACCGGCGCGCCCCCACCGGAGGGGTAGCCAATCGGCCTGGCGTGCAACCGGTCAACGCCTGTAGCCGTATTGTGATTAGATACATTAAAAACCGGCAGCCAAGGGAAAGATTATGAGTACTACCGAATTTCCAGAGCAGAAGCCGTCCAACCTGGTCAAGAGAACGACTTTCGAATTCCTGACCGTAACCCTGCGCAGCGTGATCGTCGTCGTGCTGGCAAGCACGCTGTTCGCACTGCGCCTGCGCAAGCAAAACTGACCCTCTCCAGATGCCCCCCGAACGGTTCAAGCTTGTATCTGCCGTTCACTTGTTCCTGATTCGGGAGCAGCGCGTGCTGCTGCTGCGCCGCTACAACACCGGCTACGCGGATGGCAGCTACAGCGTCGTGGCCGGGCACCTGGACGGCGGCGAGCCGGTCAAACAGGCCATGATCCGCGAGGCGCGCGAGGAAGTTGGGATCACCATCGCGCCTGAAGACCTGGACGTGGTGGGGGTCATGCACCGCCGCTCGGAGGACGAGCGGATCGACTGGTTCCTGGCGACATCAAACTGGGCAGGGGAAGTAACCAACACCGAGCCAGGCAAATGCGACCGGCTCGACTGGTTCCCGCTCGACGCCCTGCCGGACAACACCATCCCCTACGTCCGGCGGGCCATAGACAACTACCGGCGCGGGGCCTGGTTTGACAGCTTCGGCTGGTAAATAGCAAACCTTCAAAATCCCTATCCTCCACCACAAGTTGAGGCTTTTACGGGACGGTAGTTTCCAGTATCGTAGTTGAAAACAATAGAATCCACCGCCTTTTCATGACTTGGGACGGGGATCACCCACAATGCCCCGGTGCAGCACCGAGAGGGTCTTACTTACTCCCTTCAGTCGTGATGAGTGCATCAGTAATCTGAGCTACATGCTGTTTCTAGTGTATGACAGCTTGGCTTTCTTTCAAGATTGCCTATACTGAAAAAGCGAATATCCAGTAAATCCATAGGGACACACTGAAGATGTCGGGATGAGAATTCTTTCCGACAAAGCTTCAATTTATTCACAACAACGAAAGGGAAAAATAAAGTGGATAAAGAAGCCAGTGAATTGATGGGGGAAGCAGTCGTGGCTGGTGTTCAACTGGAAGCACCGGAGCTTGTCAAGAGTACGATTGCCAGAGGCGCGTTAGGGGGCGGATTATTCGGCGAACTGGCGGGCAACCTGGTCGCCGCCGGTAAAGAGGTCAAATCGACCCTGCCAGGAGGTCATAAAGGGGCCTGCTATATGGCTGTAGGGACGGGAAAAATCGGCTTCTTCACGGTCAAACAGGGCCTCTTCAAGAACAGCCCTGGTGAGCTGCTTGTCGAACACGCCCGCTCCGATGTGGCCGGTATTGAAATAGAAAAAGGTGTCATGCCCACCGCACATATCCTGCTTCAAGATGGCACGTATTATTCATTGAAGTGTGCCAGGGCCAATTTGAATAGTCTCAAGAAAGTACAGGAGTTACTGTCTACGCCTGGCTGATCGGCAGCATTAGCTATAATGATCAAAAGACTCGTTTTGTAGACGATTTTCTTTAGAACTGCGCCCTGTGGCCGCACCCTGACCATCGCTCAGGCGGCCTGGTCAACCCCACCGGGCGGGGGATCGCCGCCTTCCTGCCCCCCGCCAGCCCCATCCCGCCACCTGGAAAATCCCCCCAGCGAGGCGATCAACACCGTCACCAAAACCGCGAAGAAGGGCAGCGCGATGAAGAGGTAGAGCGGTGCGGTTGCCCGCAGCGGCAGCGCGTTCAGCCTGCCGCCCACCGTGACGAAGGGCACCATCGTAAGGGCCAGCATCAGGCCAACCAGCAGGACAAGCGTCAGCCGGGTGGAACGGGCACGCCGGTCACCGGGCCGCCGGTCGCCGATCTGCCGGTCGGCGCGACGCCGGGACGTCTCGACCAGGGCGACCAGCGCCATGGGCAGCACGGTCAGCAGGATCGCCACCAACAGGTTGACGTTGATCTCCTGCTCAAGCGCCTGGGTTAGCTCGACGGGCCAGTAATACGCGCCCGTCAGGACGGTCGAGACCAGCAAGATCACAAATGGGGCCACGAACAACAGGCCGAGCACCCCGATGATGATGAACAGAGACAGGTTCGAGCGTTTCATCCGGTCAGTTTTCCAATCGATCGATCCGTATCAACGACGTACACAAGGCTGATCGTATCGCCCCAGGCGTCCCGGATCAAAACGGGGCAGGAGAAACTCCTGCCCCGTGCGGTTGTCATGTCAGGCTGACAGCGAACAGACTGGCGTTCGCTGTCTAGACCCAGCCGCGCAGTTGGACCGCCTCCGCCACCCGCGCGACCGCCACCACGTAGGCCGCCGTGCGGTTGTCGATGTGGAAGCGCTCCGCCGCCTCGTGCACGGCGTGGAAGGCCGCCGTCATCTTACGGTCGAGCCGGTCGTGCACCAGGTCGAGGTCCCAATAGTAGTCGTAGGCGTTCTGAACCATCTCGAAGTAGGAGACGGTCACCCCGCCCGCGTTGCACAGGAAGTCCGGGATCACGTAGACGCCGTTCTCCCAGAGCACCTGGTCGGCCTCCGGAGTGGTCGGGCCGTTCGCCAGCTCGGCGCTGATCCGGGCGCGGATGTCCTGCGCGTTCGCGCCGGTGATCACGTTCTCCAGCGCGGCGGGGAACAGCACCTCGACGTCCAGCTCCAGCAGGTCCTCGTTCGAGATCGGCTCGCTGCCGGGGAACCCGACGACCGAGCCGGTATCTGCCTTGTGCCGGGCGAGCGCCTTGTAATCCAGCCCTTGCTCGTTGTACACGCCGCCCCGCGAGTCGCTGGCGGCGATGAATTTAAGGCCGAGTATCTCGGTGCCCAGCTCGTGGCCGAAGGAACCGGCGTTGCCATAACCCTGAACGGCAGCGGTCGCGCCCTCCAGCTTGATGCCCAGCACCTTCGCCGCCTCTCTGACGGTGTAGACGCCGCCCCGCGCCGTGGCGTCGCCGCGCCCGGCGGAGCCGCCCAGTGCCAGCGGCTTGCCGGTGATCACGCCAAATTCGTTGTAGCCCTTCAGAAACGCGTCTCGTCGGCCATCCAGGCCATAATCTGGGGCGTGGTGTACACGTCCGGGGCGGGAACGTCCTTCTCCAGCCCGATGATACGCCCAACCTGCCGAATGTAGGCCCGGCTCAGCCGCTCAAGCTCACCGGCGGACATCTCCTTCGGATTGCAGATGACACCGCCCTTCCCGCCTCCCAGTGGGATATCCACCACCGCACATTTCCAAGTCATCCAGGCTGCCAGCGCCCGGACGGTGTCGATCGTCTCGTCCGGGTGATAGCGGATCCCGCCTTTTGTCGGCCCGCGCGCGTCGTTGTACTGCACGCGGAACCCTTTGAAGACGCGGGTGGTGCCATCGTCCATCTTGACCGGCAGCGTGACATGAAGCTCACGCAGCGGCTCACGGAGCAGCGCGTGAACTGCCGGGTCTAACTGCAAAACCTCGGCAGCCTTGTCAAGCTGGGCCTGCGCAATGGCAAAAGGATTAAGGGTCTCCTCACCGGGTACAGTTGCCAGCATGGAATTATTCTCCTGGTCAGCTAATCGAAATCAAGGAAAGCAACAGAGTCGAAAACCCGGAGTAAATGCGAGTGACTCACCTCCTTCGTAGAGCCTGCCGATACAACCAAACCAATTAAGGGCTCCCCATCGAGCCTTTATAGCCAGTTTCTCTACTTCCAGTGTATGACAGATCGTCAGCGGAAAGCAAGCGTCATAATACTGGAAACAGGCTGATGAATCTCCATCTGAATACGGCGTATCGGAAGAGGTGGCCGAGCGCCGCTTGAGCGTCGGGTCAGGAGTCTGGCTGCTCGCCGGGCTGAGGCTCCCGCAGCGGCCAACTGGCGATCACCGCCTCGATGGCCGGGTTGCCCTCGCGCACGAAGATCGGCTGCTCGAAGCCGCTGTTGTTCGGGTCGAGGTCGCCCATGTAGTCATAACCCTCATACAGCCAGGCCGGGGTCTCGTCCGGCCCGTTCCACATCACCACCACCGGCGCGAGCCGCTCGATCTCCGACCGCAGTCGCTCTGCCGTCCAACCGGTCACCTCCAGGTCGTTCGCCTTATAAGACAGCCAGCGAACCGGCAGGATGCCGTCCCGTCCGGAAAGCGTCAGGTACCAGTAATTGCCCATCGTCAGCACCTGCTGGCCCGGCTTTAAGACCGCCTCAAGCTCGTCGGCCATCTGCTGCTGGTCAGACAGGGAGATGGTCGCAATCGAATACAGGAAACGCTCGTGCGCCCGGCTGTCGGCCAGGCCAACCACCAGGACCGCGGCCAGCGCCGCTACCCCCGCAAACCGCCGCAGGGCATAGAGCGTCAGGTCGAGCCGCTCCTCGACGAGCAGGAACGCCCCTACCAGCGCCTCGGCCCCATAGGGCACGAGGGATGAGAGCAGCATCAGGCTGTCCCGCATGCTGCCGTCGAAGTCGAGGGCCGTTGCCCCGGCCATGCCCAGGAAGGTCAGCAGCAAGACCGACCGCTCTGGCCGGGCAAGCAGCCCGCGCGCGCCCTGGCCCAGCAGGACGACCGGCGGGCCGAGGATCATCAGCGCAGCCAGCTCCCAATCGCCGCGCAGGTTCCATTCGAAGACGGTGACGTACCAGTGGAACAGCCGGAGCCGCCCGCCGACGGCGTC
>JARRJX010000097.1:0-6795 GCA_037388645.1 Chloroflexota bacterium | reverse complement strand
TCGAGCGCGCTTTAAGGAGTATAGTACCCCCGTTGTTTACCATCACAGCAAGACAAATAAGGAGACGACCATGCCAAACGAAGAAACCCGATTCGAGCGCGGGCTGGCCCGGCTGGCCGAGGTGGACGGGAAGGCGGGCGAGGAAGTGGTCGAGCCGCTGGGCGACCTGGGCCGCTACATCGTCGAGTTCGCCTTTGGCGACATCTACTCGCGCGAGGGGCTGAGCCTGCGCGAACGGGAGATCGCCACGGTGGCGATGCTGACCGCGATGGGCGGGCGCGAGCCGCAGCTACGAGTCCACCTGGGCGCGGCGCTGAATATCGGGCTGACGGCAGAGGAAGTCGAGGAGGTGATCATCCAGACCATCCCCTACGCCGGATTCCCGACCGCGATCAACGCGCTCACGCTGCCGAAGGCGGTGCTCGCCGAGCGAGCATAGACTGTCATCCAACCGATGTACGGAGCGAAGGACGATGAGCAAACAAGCGGCAGTCGAGGCGTTCTGGCAGGCGTACCTGGCCTCGTTACCGGCAGGATCGGAGCGGCCCGCCGAGCCGTATGAGATCGGCTACTTTGCCGACAACGAGCAGGACGCCGACGAGCTGGGCGAGCTGGTGAGGGCGGGGATCAAGACCGCCACGTGCGGCTCGCTGTGGTGGTACGAAGCGGAGAACGAAGCGCCGCCCAAAGTGGGCGACCTGTTCCTGGTGACCAACTGGGCGGGCGATCCGCTGTGCATCGTCGAGACGACCGAGGTGCAGGTCAGGCCGTTCAACGAGGTAGACGCGCAGTTCGCCTACGACGAGGGGGAAGGCGACCGCAGCCTGGCTTACTGGCGGCGGGTGCACGTCGCGTTCTTCACCAGGGAACTGGCCGAGATCGGGCGGGAGCCAAGCGAGTCGATGCCGCTGGTCTGCGAGCGCTTTCGTAAAGTGTTCCCCTGAGTCACCGCCACAGGTTGATGAAGTTACAGTATTTAATCCGACCACAAATCATAGGCGGATGGTTGTGGTCGACGATGCCGCCGGTTGAAACCGACGGCTATGCATTCTTAAAGCCCACTCAAGTGGGCTGGGAAATCGATCACTGGGGAGAGAGAAGCGCTGTCCCCGTGGTCGGATTTAATAAGCTGATCTTCATTATCTCCACTCAGGCGCTTCGATAGATAAGCTGCACCAGCCCCTTGTCGAAGGTCTCGGTCTCCTGAAGTTCTAGAGGCCGAGGATTGGCGATGTCCTCGAACAACGGGATTCCCGCGCCCAGGAAGACCGGGACGAGCGTCAGGACGTATTCGTCCACCAAACCGGCGTTGACGAACATCCGGGCGACCTGCGCCCCACCCACGATCCAGATGTCTTTTTCGGTCCTGGCCCTGGCCTGAGCGAGAATCGACTCCGCATCGCCGCTCACGAAGGTCACGTCGATCCCGGCGGGGGCGGCGGCGGGCCGGTGATGGGTGAGGATCAGCGCCGGGACGGGATGGCCGACTTCGACGAAACCGCCCTCGACGCTCACGTCGTACGTCCGCCTGCCCTCGATCATCGCGCCGATGCCTGAAATAAACGCCTCAAAGCCGTATTCCCCGCCCTCGTAAGGTTCCAGCCAGGACAGGTCGTCGTTCGGCCCCGCAATGAAGCCGTCGAGGGAAGTGGCGATGTAGAGAATGGTTCTGCTCATCGTCGTCTCACGTTCCCCGCTTCGAATCCCATTTTTCGCAACATGTCGCCCCAACTTACCCGATCCTCCGGCGAATCGCCATCTGACCGGAGCGCCCCGGCCCAAGCGTAGCTACTCCGTAGCTACCTCGCCCTTAACTTCGTCCAGACTCAGGGTGAGGTTTCTTGAGCTTCGCCGCGGACGCAGCCCCCGCCGCAGGCGGCGAAGGTAAACGGGAGGACGTATATGAACAAATCGAAATGGCAGTTTGTCGAACGGTATGCCAGCCAGGACGGCTGGTTCCGCATCTTCCCCATCGGCACGTTCAGCCGGTTGGGGCGGACGGTGGAGCTGACCCGCGAGAAGCTGGCGAACATGGCCCGCAACTTCAAGAACGGCCTGCCGGGCTTCCGGGTGCCGATCAAGCGCACGCACGACGACGCCACCGGCAAGTTCGGCGACGTGGTGGACCTGGAGCTGCGGGCCGACGGGCTGTATGCCAGATCGGAGTGGCTGCCTTCGGGCGAGCAGATGCTGGCCGAGGGGTCGTTCCAATATCTCAGCCCGGAGGTGCTCTGGGGGCCGACCGACTACGACGGCCAGCAGGGCGTGACCGACCTGCTGATGGGGATCGCGGCGTTGAACGACCCGTTTTTCCCGGAGGCGGCGCTCTACTGCGCGTCGGATGATACAGAGGAGGGCTATCAAGAAAAGGAGGAGGACACGGTGAACGAGAAGCAGTTGAAGAACGCCTTCAGCGCGTGGCTGCAAGACCTGTTCGGCCAGCGGGAGGGGGCGGGCGGCGAGGCGCTCCAGGCGATGGCGGCGCGGGCGGAGGAGGCGGAGCGTGAGGCCGCCGCTCTGCGGGCGCAGGCCGCCCAGGCCGAGGCGGAGCGGCGTCGGCAGGCGCGGATCGAGCGGTTTGGGGCCGCGCTGGAGGTCGAGCGGTACGCCGCGCTGGCTCACGTGCCGGAGCTGCTGGCCGCCGTCGAGGACGACGGGCTGGCAGGCAGGCTGGCCGACCAGTTCCGGGCGCTGGCCGCGCAGGTCAGGGAGAGCGAGCTGTTCGGCGAGATCGGGCAGCCCACCCCGCACGACCTGCCCGACGACCCGGTGGGGCGCTACATGGCGCTGGCGGCAAACTACGCGGAGGCACACGGCGTGGACATCACGGAGGCCTATGCCGCGGTCGACGCGCTGCACCCCGACCTGTACGAGGCGTACCGCCTGGCGGCGGGCCGGCGGGGCTGACTCCCACGCTGATCCTTCCTCTTGCAAGGGGGAGGGAAACCGATGGGGTGTGATAGGCAGTGAGGGCGAGATGTATCTCGCCCCTACAGAAGAAACAACATAGGGACTGGCTAGACACAAGGAGAAAACGATGGCTTTTGAACACATTTTGCTGACGCTGCCCGGACGGGAGGCCAACGCCGACCTGTCCAACTACCAGCACCGCTGGGTGAAGGGGAGCGACGCGACCGCCGGGAAGGTGGCCGCGATCGGGAGCGCGGACGACACCGCGATCGGAATCCTGCAAAACGCACCGGCGGCAGATGGCCGGGCGGCAAGCGTGGCCGTGTTGGGCATCTCGAAGGTGGCCGCCGCGACCTCGGTCGGCTGGCTGGACGGCTGCGCGGTCGGCTGGACGACGGTGGGCGTGACGGGCGGCGCGGTGCCGCGCGCGACGAGCGTGGCCGGGTCGATGAAATCCGGCGCACGGTACATCAAGAACGAGGCCAGTGTGGCCCAGGGGCAGCTGATCTCGGTCGTGCTGCTGGGCGGCGCACTGAGCGCCACTAACTGAGGGAGGAGAGGAACATGCCTCAACCAACGAGCAATACGATTCACGTCGACCGCCCGCTGCAGAACTTCGCCGAGCGCTTCATGAACGAGCAGAGCGATTTCGTGATGATGCAGGCCTTCCCGCGCCTGCCGGTGGCGAACCGCTCGGACTACTACTACAAGTTCGACAAGCGCTACTGGTTCAGCGACGAGATGCAGACGCGCGCGCCGGGCGACACCTTCGCCCGCAGCGGCTACGAGCTGACGACCGGCGTGTACTTCGCCGAGCAGCGGGCGCTTGAGCACGCCATCCCGGACGAGAACCGGGCGAACGCCGACGCGGGGATCAACCTCGACCAGGAGGCGGTGGAGTTCGTGACCACCAAGAACCTGCTCGAACAGGAGATCCGCATCGGCGCGGCGACGCTGGGCAGCGGCATCTGGAGCAGCTCGGACGCCTCGGCGACCAACTGGGACGACTCCAGCGGGGTGCCGATCACGGCGATCCAGCGGGCGCAGCGGGCGGTGCGCGACCTGACGGGGCGCATCCCGAACGCGATCGTGATGGGCCTGATCGTCGAGCACGCGCTGAGCACGAACGCGCAGATCGTCGAGAAGGTGAAGTACAGCCAGCGGGCGCTGCCGGAGGACATCCGGGCGATCCTGGCCGCCTCACTGGGGCTGGAGTTCGTGTTCGTCAGCCAGGCGAGCTACAACAGCGCCGCCGAGGGTGAGGACGCGAGCCTCGCGCCGATCGTCGACGACGACGCGCTGGTGTTCTACCGCCCGCGCACGGTCGGGCAGAAGACGGCCACGGCGGCCCTGGTGCTTGACTGGAACGGCGGCGGCGGGATCGGGACGATCGAGCGCTGGCGGGATGAGTCGATCAAGTCGGACATCGTGCGGGTGTACTCGGCCTACGACATCAAGGTGACGGCGGCTGACCTGGGCTACTGGCTGCCTGACGTGGCGTAGGGGAGTGTAGGGAGTTTGTGGGGGCGGTTCAGTTGAGCCGCCCCTACGGGCCTTTGCTTATGGGGTGTAGGATCGGGCGCAGCGGCAAGCTTTCCCCAGCGAATCACTCTACGTGAAATGCGTGACAGGAATGAGAGTCACGCCCTCGGCGGATGCGGCCCGGATTTGTGGTTGATCGATACTGATGAGTGGATAGCCATAGTGCAGCGCCAGCGCCACGTAGCCAGAGTCATACACAGCAAGGGTGTTATTCAGCGCAATATCCAATGCCCGATCCAGGAGCCGCTTCATCGGCGCGCGATTCAGTTTCAGCGTGCGCAGCACCCTCAACAGTTCTCCGGCATCCTCGCGCGGCATGCCGCTGAAACGAACCTGCTTCCAGATCACGTTCGTGCATTCCAGCAGACAGAACTCCGGCACAGTCAGCCGATCAGCAGCCGCAATCTGGTTGAAAAAAGCCTGCACATGGGGCGTGTATGGCCCGGTGATGAGGTACTCCATCACAACGCTGGCATCGACGATGTAGCTCGCCATTAACGCTCTCGATCCTCGCGCAGCAGATCCAATGACGACTTTGCCCCCGGCGGGGGTGTCCAGCGATGGCGCTCCACAGAAGCGCGTATCTCATCCCAGCTCAGACCATCATCTTCGTCAGGCTCGTCAGGAATCTCAAATGAGCCAAGGAGTCGCGTGAGGCGTTCGTCAATGGTTTCTTCGATGAACTTCTTCAAGTCCTGCAAATTCATATCGGCAATCGTCGCCATCGCTCTGGCTCCTTCCTCCTGCCTGGCTTTTCTCTACTGTGTACCGCTCATTATAAACCACAACTTGGCGTGGTTGTAATATTTTTCGTGGTGAATAATCTCCCGATCATTGACTCTTCGCCCGCGTTCACTACAATGATAGAAAGTCCTTCCCCTCTCACCCCGCCCCCGAATCGCCAGACGAGTTCATTTTTTGGAGGTCGTGATGCCTGTCCTGACGGTCGAGCTGGAGGATCGGATTCGCTACAAGCGGATGCAGATCGGGCTGGCGGACGACCAGCCGGTGGGCGACGTGATCGAGGCGCTGCTGGAGCAGTTCGAGCTGCCCCGGCAGACCTTCGACCAGCGTCCAATAGACTACCGGCTGGTGCGCGCCAGGGGTGGGCGGCGGCTGAAGGAGGACGCCACGCTGATCGAGGCCGGGATCGGCGAGGGGGAGCGGCTGCGGCTGGTCGCCAGGCGAAAAGCCCGCCGGGTGTGGCGGGCGGTGCGCAGGCTGCTGAAGGAGATCGAGGACGAGCTGATCGACGAGGTGACCGACCAGATTCGGGACGAGATCGTCGAGCGGGCCTGGGAGCGGATCACGCGGAAGCTGGCCGAGGTGGAGAAAACCCGGACGGGCGGCGACCGGGTCGAACGAGTGCGCGAGTTGGTCAGGCAGGCGGGCGGCCTCTCGCGGCTGTTCGAGGTGACAGAGCTGGCAGGCACGGCAGGCCCTGCGCTGAGCGGGGGCGGGCTGCTGGCGGTGGTAGGCGTGCTGGCGGTGGCGGCCTTGCTGGGGGTTGGGGCAGTGGCGGCGCTGCTCGCCCGTCCACGCCCGCCGGGGGAGCTGCTGCTCTCCGGCCCGACGGAGACCGAGATGGAGGGGGTGGAGACGGTCGTCCTTCAGCCGACCGACCCGCCACTGCCCACCCCGACTTCAACCGCGACCCAGACGAACATGCCCAGCCCCACGCCGACGGATACCCCGACAGCCACTCACACCCTGACGCTCACCCCGACCGCCACGGTCGCGACCCAGCCCCCCGGCGATCCCCCGGTGGTTGACTCGCTGGTGATCGACCCCGCCGATCAGGTGGGCTATGGGGCGAACTGTCCTGGCTGGGTGACGACCGTCACCGCCTATTTTGAGCCGAAGGGGAGCGCGATCGTCAGCGCGGTGGCCCACTTCCGCTATGCGTCGGAGAGCGCCTCAGAGGACGTGCAGGGCGCGCAGGCGATGGAGAACGTGGACGATTACACCACGCAGACCGACATCGTGCACGACGACGCGGCAATCGCCGCCGCCCTGGCGAAAAGCGGCGGGATTTTCGAGGTGTGGGTCACTGCGACAAATGCGGACGGGCTGAGCGTGACCAGTGGGTCGGTGACGACCGACCTGGTGTACTGCTCAATTGAGTGATGAGGGTGGGATGCGGCTGGCAAAGCGCCGCGACTCGCCCTCCACCGGCTATCGGAATGTTTTCTGCAGCATCGCCTCGGTGATAGGTATCCCACCGGTCTTGAAAAACACCTTGAGCAGGGGGTTCTTGAGACTGGTCTCGCGGGCAGGCACGTTGACGACGATCGGCCATGCCGTGGTCTGGGCTTCCTGCAGCGGGAAGGGACGCTTGCGGAG
>JARRJX010000096.1:0-6798 GCA_037388645.1 Chloroflexota bacterium | reverse complement strand
GAACGTCGCGGGGAAGACCGGCATCTCGCTTTTCGTGGCCTTCGTCGAAGGCAGCAGGCTGGTTGGAGCGCACGAAGTACAGGGACTGCCTGTACCAGCGGCCACCGCTCTGGACGGTGCGCCGCCCACCCACGCGTGATCGCCCTCCGCGCCCGCTCCCTCTCCCCTGCCGCCCAGGCGTGGCTGTCTGAGAACCGCCCGGTCTGGGTGTTACACCTCTCTGCGCGCGCCTGCAGCCTGATCGACGACCGGGATCGGGTGCTCGCCCTCGTCACCGAGCAGATCGGCGGTGGCCCGTTTAACGTCGTCGTCCCCCCGATCATCTTCCCGCTGCACGTCACGCCGGAGAGCAGCGTCGACCTCGCGCCCGAATCGATCCGGGTTGGCGGTCTGGTCGTCGATCTGTCCGCCGCCGCCCCCTGGGACCCCCACCCCAAGTGGTCCAGCCTGCGCCAGCGCCGCGCGTGGGTGGAGTCCTGCCTGCCCCGGCTGCGCGAGGTCCTCCGCATGCACGCCCCACTGGCGAGCCTCGCCGCCCTGGTCGTCGACCTGCCCGCCCCGGCCTCCGCTGTCGAGGCCGCCCTGCTGCAAACCGCCCAGGCGCACTGGGCGGCGCTGGCCGAGGGGCTGCAGAAAGGCGACCGGGAGGGCTGCCTGGCGGGAGCCGCCGGGTTAGCTGGTCTGGGGGATGGCCTCACCCCGGCGGGCGACGACTGGCTGCTGGGGGGTGCGCTGGCCGCCCACCTCAAAGACCCGTCCGACCCGGCCTGTGCGCTCCTCCTGGAGGCCGTGCGCGAGGTGGCTCGCCACACCACCCCGCTCTCCGCGGCCTGGCTGCGGGCGGCGGCGGTGGGCGAGTGCGCCGCGCCCTGGCACGAGCTGTTTGATGCCTGCCTGGGAGCCGACGAAGAGCGACTGGCGCGCGCCGCCCGCCTCCTCGTCTGTCAGGGGTACACTTCCGGGGCCAGCGCGCTGGCCGGGTTTGTCGAAGTCCTGTCTGAAGGTGGGAATCAGCCGAAGGGCGGCAGCGACCACAGCGCCAGGTCGCGCCGCAGGCGGGGCACGTCCACGTAGATCGCCGTGTCGATCCCATGGCGCAGCGCCGCCGTCGTCCGCCGTGAGTGGTGGTCGATCAGCAGGCTCTCGCCGGGGCGCAGCGCCCCGCGCCGGATGGCTTCCGCGAATAGGCGGTCGTAATCCCCCCCGGCGGCCAGGTCGGCGGTGTACCATATCTCACCTGGGGAGAACGCCTTCGTCAGCCGCGTCCCCGGCAGGATCGCCTCCAGCCATTCCGCCGGGTAATCGGAGAGCAGCGAGAGCCAATAACGCTCCGCCATCTCCGACAGCAGCGTCACCTGCGGCGCGGGGACGCTCACGCGGGGCATGAGCGCCGCGGCAGACGCCGCGTGGGCGGCTGCGCCGCCTCCCCGCGCCCACGCCTCCCGCATGAACGTGTCCTCGTCTATTCGCCCCAGCGCCAGGTCGTGCGCCAGCGCGTGCAGCGCGAAGCGATCCTCGATCGACAGCATCGCCCCCTCCGACAGCGCCTCCACCGCCCAGCCGCCGATCTCCGGCAGCAGCACCCCACCGGCCCAGAAGGCGACGTGTGTGATCCGGTGCTCGCTCATAGCCCCATCACCTGCACGGTCAGGCGGCGCGGGCGGCTCCGCTCCTCCATGTCGAGCACGATGATCTCCTGGTAGGTGCCGATGTCGAGGTCGCCCTCCACCACCGGCAGCGTGGTCGAGACGCTCAGCAGCGCCGTCCGGATGTGCGCGTAGCCGTTCGTATCGTACCCCCGGCGGTGGTGCAGGTAGTCGTACGCCACCGGCGCGATCCGCTCCAGCACGTCCTCCAGGTCGGCCAGGATGCCGCTCTCGTGCTCGATCACCAGCACCGCCCCCGTCGTATGCCGGTAATAGACCAGCGCCATCCCCTCCCGCACCCCCGACTCGCGCACCACGTCCCGCACCTGCTCGGTGACGTTGAACGTGCTGAACGTGCCCTCGGAATATAAGACGATCTCGCCCGTGTGAACTTTCATCAAAATGGAATGTCCTATCCCCCCACCGCGCGCAGGAATGCTTCGACGTTCCGCTCCAGGTCGGGGCTGGCGGTGTGCAGCCCCCCGCCCATCAGGAAGATCGACTCCCGTCCGAAGAACTCCATCAGCGCGGGCACACGCGGCAGCGTCATCCCCCCGCCCGGCATCGGCATCATCGGGGGCAGATCGCCCATCGGGGCGCGGCAGGCATCCAGCAGCTCGGCGATCTCCCCCTCGCTGACCGGGAACCGCCCGCCCGTGTTGACGAAGATCACCGAATCCGCCCCCGCCAGCCGCTGGAGCTGCCCGTAGTAGAGCGCGTGTGAGAACCCGCTGCCCGCATCCCCGGCGGCCAGGAACACCCCGCTCAGCGTCGGGTGGCTGAGGACGGGCAGCCCGATCTCCTCATCGCTGGCGAGGACCCGGATCGCGTCCAGGCCGTCGCTGGCCGGGGCGGCCATCACCGCCCCCGCACCGGCCTGCTTGGCGATCAGCGCCCGCTCGACGATCTGGTCTTGCGGCCCGCTCACGTTCGCCGCGTAGATCGCCCGGCGTCCGGTCTCGGCGTTCGCCCGCTCGACCGCCTCCGCCACCCGCGCCACCCGCTCCTCGAAGGGCGACCATACCACGTTCCCGATCCCGTGGTCGTCCTTGACGATGTCGATCCCGCCCCGCGCGCAGCGGTAGGCCAGGTCGGCGAGCTGCTCGGAAGACAGCCCCATCGGCTTGATCGCCGTGCAGATCAGCGGGCGGTCGTAGACGCCGACGATCTCCCGCAGCCCCGCCGGGCCGAATCGCGGCCCCTGATACTGGTTGAGCAGGGAATCGGGGATCGCCAGCAGCCGGTTCACCCGGATGCCGGGCAGCAGGCTGCTCAGCCCCAGCAGCACGTTCAGCAGTTGGGGCAGGTCGCGCCCGGCGGTCTCCACCGCGTAGCTGATCACGGCCCGCTGCCGCCCGCCCTCCTGCGGCTCGAACGCCTCGATCCGGCCCACCAGCTCGTCGGCGATGTCCCCGGCGGGCAGTGCCTCCTGCGGGAACTCGACCGTCTGCTCGACCGTCATCTTCCGGGCGGCGGCCCTGGCTTCCTCCGCACCTCCGGACAGGATGTACTCGACCGAGAATCGCTCGTGGGAGAGATCCGGCAGGGAGATCGATGGGGGAAGGGTCATATGGATGCTTCCTCTGTGCATGCGTGAATGAACGGCCCACCCGCTAGCATAAAACGAAGACGGCCCACACGCAAAAAGGCAGCGCGTCTTTCCCCCGGCACCGCGGCTGGTTATACAGTGACCGGGCTGAAAGCTGAACGCTGACAGGCTGAGATGCTGATAAGCTGATTCAGCGGGTTGGGCTTTCCTTTTATTTAGAATCATACTAAAGTAGTAAGGTAAGCAGCATGCCGATGCCCTCATCCGGTCGGCATTCACCACAGCAACGTTCAAATCGGATACCCCTGGCGCAGCATGATAAACAATTTTGACGACATCCCCCCCGCCCACCTGCGGCTGCTCGTCCGCATCGCCCTGATGTACTACGTCGACGGCCACACGCAGCAGGAGGTCGGCGACCAGCTCGGACTCTCCCGGATCACAGTCAACCGGCGACTTCAGGAGGCCAGGGAGCTGGGGATCGTCGAGATCAACGTCAACATCCCCCCCGGCGTCAACGCCGAGCTGGAGCAGGCGCTGTGCAACACCTACGGCCTGCGCGACGCGGTCGTGGTGCCGGAAGCCGAGCCGGGCGAGGCGCTCTACCTGGCGCTGGCGCAGGGAGCCGCCGGGTGGCTGGCAGACCGGCTGACCGACGGCATGGTGGTGGGCATCGGGCAGGGCCGCACCGTCGCGGCCATCCCCCAGGTGTTCTCAGTCGGCAAGCGCGTCGACTGCACCTTCGTCGAGATCGTGGGTGGGGCGAACAGCAAGCCGGGCGAGTTCAACAACTACAACATCGTCTCGAAGATGGCCGAGCGGGCGGGGGGAAAGGCGAGCTACATCTATGCCCCCACCGTGGTCTCCTCCAAGGCGACCCGGGACGCCTTCTTACAGGAGACTTCTATCGCCAGCGCCCTCGACCTGGCAAGGAACGCCGAGATCATCGTGCACAGCGTGGGGCCGGTCGACCGCACCTCCCAGCTTTACATCCACGGCTACCTGGACGACGACGAGCTGGAACGGCTGCGCGAGGTGGGCGCGGCAGGCGACACGCTCGGCGTGTTTTTCGACCAATCCGGGCAGGTCGCCAACCACCCGATCTGCGGCCGGATCGTCAGCGTCTCCCTGGACGACCTGCGCCAGGCCCCTTACTGCGTGGTCGTCTCCGGCGGCCCGGCCAAACTCCCGGCGCTGCGGGCGGCGCTGTGCGGGAAGCTGATGAACGTGCTGGTCACCGACTTCGCGACGGCGACGGCGCTGGTGGAGGGGTAGAACGACGCTTTCCCAGCGTGGGTGTCTGGCAATATGAAGGACAATCGGGGTTGCCGGGCAGGCGAATCCGGCTTGCGGCGCTAGCGCTGGGCCAGATTGCTGACGAAGAACCACAGGTTGGCCGGGCGCTCGGCCAGGCGGCGCACGAAGTACGGATACCACTCGGTGCCATACGGCACATACACCCGCATGCCGTACCCCTCGCGGGCCAGCCTGGCCTGAAGCTCACTCCGAATCCCGTACAACATCTGGAACTCGAAGCGATCCAGGGCGATGCCGCTCGCGTCCACGTAGCGCCGGGCGGCCTCGATCAGCTTTTCGTCGTGGGTGGCGATCCCCGGATAGCCACGATCAGCCCCATCGAGCAGGGTCTTCATCAGCGATTCGTAATTCGCATCAACGTCCCGCTTACGGGGGAAAGCCACGGCGGGCGGCTCGTCGTAGGCCCCTTTGCAGAGGCGCACGCCTGCCCCTCCCTCGACCAGCGCGGCCACGTCCGCCTCGCTGCGGTAGAGGTACGCCTGGATGACGACGCGCAGGTTGCGGTAGCCCTCCTCGCCAAACAGGCGGTGGAAGACGGCCAGGATGCGCCCGGTGTAGGCGGAGCCTTCCATGTCGATGGTCACGACCGTGTCGGCCTGGCGGGCGCGGTCGAGCACGCGGCGCAGGTTCGAGAGGCACAGCTCCTCGGAGAGGTCGAGGCCCAACTGGGTCAGCTTGAGGGAGAGCCAGGATTCGACGCCGCTCGCTTGCAGGCTGTCGATCAGGGTGAGGTAGTCGTCCGCCGCGCGGATCGCCTCGTCCTGGGCCGTCACGCTCTCGCCCAGATGGTCGACGGTGGCGGCGATTCCACGGGCGTTCAGCGCCCGGATCGCCCGGAGCGCGTCCTCGATTGTCTCCCCGGCGACGAACCGGCGCGCCACGCGCCTGGCGAGGGGGAAGTGGGTGACAAACCGCCTGGCCCATCCTGCCGCCGAGAGATAGAGCAGCGCCTCGCGAAGCATGCGATCCGATCCCTTCACTCAATGATGCTGATTCAATGATAGTGCGAGGGATGGGCGCAGCACAACTGAAAAGGGCGGGCGGATCGGATCGATCCACCCGCCCCGAAGCGGTGCATGCCTGACAATACGTGACAGGTTTACCGGCGGGCGCTGCTGCCGATCCGCGTCACCACGTCGGAGAGGGTGAAGCTGGTGACGAGGGTGCCGGGGGTGTAGCTGCCGCCCTGGATCAGGCTGCCGGTCGGCGAGCCGGTCGAGCTTCCGCCCAGGTACACCTCGTAGCCGACCCCCTCGGCCAGCTCCGGCGAGGAGAGCACGATCGACTGGTACTGCTTGCTGGGCGAGAAGGTCAGAACGTCCTCGCCCGCCGCGTTCTGGATGTGAACCAGCGTGCCCGCCGCCTGGGCCGAGTCGAAGTTGACCAGGAGGGAGCGCTGGGTCGAGGCGGTGCCGGGGGCCTGGGCCATGCCGGAGCTGCCCGCCGCGACCAGGAACCCGCCGCTGATGTTGAACGAGCTCATGTAGTCGAGCGCGCCGTTCCCGTTGTTGGTCGGGCCGTTGACGAGGACGACCCCACCCGTCATCTCAATCGAGCCGTTCGAGTCGAGGCCGTCGCCACCGGCATCGACCACGATCGTGCCGCCGTTGATGTACAGGTAGTAGTCACCGGAGGCCGCGAAGCCGTCCATGAACCCGCCGTCCTGGGGGAACGCACCGGGATCGCCCATCTGGCCCGGATCAGCATCCTGGGGAAGCGCACCGGCCTGATCGTCGCCAGCGGGAACGTCACCGTCACCGCCGTGGACGATGGCGTCCGGGGGAAGGATAACCTCGTCGTGCGCGGCGGGGCGCTCGACGTGACCGCCGGTGGCGACGCCATCCAGGCCGCGACCGACGTGCTGATCTCCGCCGGGGAGCTTGTCCTCTCCTCCGGCGGCGGCAGCGGGGCCGTCGTCGACGCGAGCGCCTCCGCCAAGGGGATCAAGGCGGCGGTCAACCTCAACGTCGACGGCGGGACGCTCACCGTCGATTCTGCCGACGATACCCTCCACTCGAACGGCACGATGGTGATCAACGGCGGCGCGTTTGTGCTGGCCTCCGGCGACGACGGCATGCACGCCGACGCCAGCCTGACGATCAACGACGGCACGATCCAGATCACCCAATCCTACGAGGGCATCGAGAGCGCCCTGATCACGATCAACGGCGGCGACATCGACATCGTCTCCAGCGACGACGGCCTCAACGTGGCGGGTGGCAACGACGGCTCCGGCATGAATCCGGGGCCGGGGCGCGGCGGCGGGCCGGGCCGGGGGGGTCAGGC
>JARRJX010000095.1:0-9238 GCA_037388645.1 Chloroflexota bacterium | reverse complement strand
CCAGATAGCGGGTTATGCCTGACAAGCCGCCGGTGTCGATCGTGATCCCGAACTGGAACGGCGCGGAATACCTCCCGCCCTGCCTGGAGTCGCTGCGCGCTCAGACCTATATGCGCTTCGAGGTGATCGTTGCCGACAACGCCTCGACGGATGGCTCGCAGGAGTTGCTGCGTGACGCTACCCCGAGGTGCGGCTGGTGCAGCTCCCGGAGAACCGGGGCTTCACCGGGGCGGCCAACGCCGGAATCGAGGCGGCGCAAGGCGAGGTGATCGTGCTGCTGAACAACGACACCGAGGTCGAGCCGGGCTGGCTGGGCGAGGTCACTGCCGCCTTCGAGCGCCACCCGGAGGCGGGTTCGGTCGCCAGCAAGATGCTGCTCTACGACCGGCGTGACACCTTCCACACGGCGGGCGACACCTACAGCGTGGGCGGCCTGCCGGGCAACCGGGGCGTGTGGGAGCAGGATGAGAGCCAGTACGACGTTGAGGAGTACGTTTTCAGCGCGTGCGGCGGCTCGGCGGCCTACCGCCGGGCGATGCTGGAGGCGGTCGGCCCGCTCGACGAGGACTTCTTCTTCTCGTGTGAGGACGTCGACCTGGGCTGGCGGGCGCAACTGGCCGGTTGGCGCTGCGTATACGTTCCGGGTGCGGTGGTGTACCATCACCTGGCGGCGACTGGTGGGGACGTGACGGCGAGTTATTATAACGGGCGCAACTACCTGTGGCTGATCGCCAAGGATTATCCCGGCCCGTTGCTGCGCAAACACTGGCCTGTGATAGTGAGGACGCAGGCGCGGATCACCTGGGAGGCGCTGAAAGCCTGGCGCGGGGAGGCGGCACGGGCGCGGCTGCGGGGGATGCTCGGCGGGCTGCTGACGCTGCCCGGCGCGCTGCGCAAGCGGAGGGGGGTGCAGCGGACACGCGGCGTCTCGATAGAATACATCGAGTCGATCCTTACCCCTGAGCAGCGATGATTAAAGCGCCGGAATCTGTTAGAGTTTTGTAACACGGATCGGCTCTCATCCTGGCCCGGTGGCGCTTCAAAGGAGTGAGTGGCAAGTTGACAGACGGCCCATTGCTTTCAATCATCATCCCTGCCTACAACGAAGAAAGGCGCTTGCAGGGCAGCCTGGAGCAGATCGAGCGGTTTGTGGCGGCGCAGGACTACGGCGTCGAGGTGGTGGTGGTGAACAACAACAGCAGCGATGCGACGCCGCAGATCGCGGAGGCGTTCGCCGCCGCCCACCCGGATTATGCCTGCGTCTTCCACGAGCCGCGCCAGGGCAAGGGGGCGGCGGTCAAGACCGGCATGCTGAACGGGCGGGGCGCGTACCTGTTCATCTGTGACGCCGACCTCTCGATGCCGATCGAGGAGGTGAACCGCTTCCTGCCCCCGGCGATCGATGGCTATGACGTGGCAATCGCCAGCCGGGAGCTTCCCGGCGCAAAGCGGGTCGGCGAGCCGGAATACCGCCACCTGATGGGCCGGGTGTTCAACCTGATCGTGCGGGTGTTGGCCGTGCCGGGCATCCAGGACACGCAGTGCGGGTTCAAGGCTTTCCGGCGCGAGGTGGCCCAGGACGTGTTCCCCAGGCAGACGATCGACGGCTGGGGCTTCGACGTTGAGGTGCTGTTTATCGCCCGCAAGCTGGGCTACAAGCTGGTCGAGGTGCCGATCACCTGGTATTTGCGGGTGCGGATGAACGGCTGGCGCGGCCTTTATAAGAAGGAGGGAGCGTGAGCGAGACGCCCGACCCCCTCCACTATGAGAAGCAGTTCCTCGAGCAGCAGCTGCGGCTGGTGGCCGGGATCGACGAGGCCGGGCGCGGCGCGTGGGCGGGGCCGGTCGTGGCGGGGGCGGTGATCCTGCCCCTGGACCGTGACGACCTGCTGGAAGCGCTGGAAGGGGTGCGCGACAGCAAGCTCTGCACGCCGCTCCAGCGCGAGCGGCTGTATGGCGTGGTGCGCGAGGTGGCGCTGGCGGTCGGGGTAGGCACGGCCTCGGCGGCGGAGGTCGACCGGATCGGCGTGGTGGCGGCCAGCAAGATAGCGATGCGCCGGGCAGTGGACAACCTGCCGCTCAGGCCGGAGGCGCTGCTGATCGACGGCGGGTACATGTGGCTACGAAAGGTCGACCTGCCGCAGGAGGCGCTGGTCAAGGGTGAGCTGAAGTCGATCAGCATCGCGGCGGCCAGCATTGTCGCCAAGGTGGCGCGCGACCGGACGATGGTCGAGCTGGGCGAAGAGTGGGCCGCCTACGGGTTCGAGCGCCACAAAGGCTACGGCACCACCCAGCACCGGGCGGCGCTGGACACGCTGGGGCCGATGGCGCTGCACCGGCGCACATTCGCGCCGATCCGGCGCGCCCTGGGGCGAGAACGCACCTGATGCAGATCGCCCTGGTGCACGACTGGCTCAACCAGGTGGGCGGCGCGGAAAAAGTCCTGGAGGCGATGGTCGCCCTCTACCCCGACGCGCCGCTCTACACCTCGATCTTCGCCCCGGAGAAGATGCCCCCTGCTTACCGTGAATGGGACATTCGCACCACCTGGGCGGATAAGCTGCCAGGCATCCACGACCACCACCAGGCGTATCTGCCGGTCTATCTGCTGGCCTTTGGCGGAGTAGACCTGAGCGATTATGACGTCGTGCTCTCCAACAAGAGCGGATTCTGCCACGGGGTGAGGACGGGCGAGGCGCTCCACGTCTGCTACTGCCTGACCCCCACCCGCTTCCTGTGGCAGTTCGAGGCGTACATCGAGCGGGAGCGGCTCTCGCCCACGCTGGCGCTGGCGCTCAGGCCGCTGATCGGGATGCTGCGCCGCTGGGACTACCGGGCTGCGCAAGGCGTCGACCACTTCATCGCGATTTCGTCGGCGATTCAACGGCGCATCGCCCAATATTATGGCCGCGAATCGACTATCATCTATCCACCAGTCGACACCGACCGCTACCGACCCGTGGGGAAGGTGGATGACTATTACCTGGTCGTCTCACGCCTGATCCCTTATAAACGGGTCGACCTGGCGGTGCAGGCCTGCACGCAGACCGGGCGGCGGCTGCTGGTGGCCGGGGCGGGGCGCGACCGGGAGCGGTTAGAGGCGATGGCCGGGCCGACGGTCGATTTCTTAGGCAGGGTGCCCGACGACGACCTGCCTGATTTATTAGCTCGCTGCAAGGCGTTCCTTTTCCCCGGCCTGGAGGATTTCGGCATCGCGCCGGTCGAGGCGCAGGCCGCCGGGCGACCGGTGATCGCCTTCCGGGGTGGGGGGGCGCTCGACACGGTGGTCGAGGGCCAAACGGGGTTGTTTTTCGACGAGCAAAGCGTGGAGAGCCTGATCGACGCGCTGGATCGCTTTGAGGAGATGCGTGTAGACCCCGCCCGCTGTGAGGCTAACGCGGCGCGCTTCAGCCTGCCTGTCTTCAACCGGGAGTTGACAGCCTTCGTCTCGGCGCGGTACGATGAACGGCGGTCTGGCGACACGCGGTCTAAAAAGGGTAGCTGATAGATGGAACTGCGCATGTTGTGGAAAGTGGTGAGGCGGCGCTGGTGGCTGATCGCGCTGCCCGCGCTGGCCGCCCTGGCCTACGCCGCCTACGGCGTGATGACCGCGCCGGGCGGCACGCATTACGCGGCGACGATCAGCTTCACAGCTGCCACGCCGCCGGAGGGCGACGAGGTGAGCTACGAGGATGGCGAGTATTACCCGTGGCTCTCGTCCGAATACGTGGTCAACGCGCTGACCGACTGGGTGCGGACCAGCTCGTTCGCCGAGGAAGTCAGCGCCGAATTGGCAGCTCAAGGGATTGAAATCCCGCCCGGCGCGCTGCGGCCCGCCATCGCGGCGGATAACGAGCGCAGCGTGATGGTGCTCTACCTGAATTGGGGCGACGCCGAGCAGCTTGGAGCGATTGCAGGGGCGGCGGCGACGGTTCTCCAGACGCGCAGCGTGGCTTATTTCCCCCAGTTGGGGGAGGGCGGCGTGGCCGTCGTCCCGCTGGACAGCCCGGCGATCGGGGCGGTGCCTGCCCCTCTGAGCAGCCGCCTTGACCCGCTCGTCCGGGTTGGGCTGGGGCTGGCCGCCGGGGTGGCGCTCGCCTTTCTAATCGAATACCTCGACCCGACCCTGCACGAACGGGCGGAGGTCGAATCGCTTGGCCTGCCGGTGCTGGCCGAGATCCCTCCTGAGCGGAAGCGCCTCATCGGCTAGCCAGTAAGCGCCGGAGGGGGCGCGCCTTCTCACACCCTGGAGGATGGATGCAACTGCAAACCTATGTCAGAATTCTATGGCGTCGCGGCTGGATCATGGCGCTGCTGGCCGCCGCCACCGCCCTCTCGGCGTTTGCCTTCAGCCGCATCGTGGAGGCGCGCGCCCCGGTCTACAAATCCACGATCAAAATCCTGGTGCAGCCCGCCCGGACGGATTTTGGGCAGACGCAGGCCGCTGCCGGGCTGCTACGCTCCTACGTGGCCTGGATGGACAGCACCTACCGCGCAGCGGACGTGATCGACAAGCTCCAGCTTGACACCACGCCGCAGCAGCTTCGCAGCGACGTGACGATCGCCAGCGACAACTCGCGGCTGGTGATCCAGATCGACGTGGAGAATGGGGACGGCGACCTGGCGAACGACATCGCGCGCGAATGGGCCAACCTGTTCATCCAGTGGCGCAACGAGCGCAACCAGGAAGTCCTGCGGGAAGACCGGATCGACGCCTTCATCCTCGATGACCCGGTCTACGTCCTGGACAGCCCCAAGACGCTGATCAACACTGCCGCCGGGGCCGTCTTAGGGTTCCTGGTCGGGCTGGGGATCGTCTTCGTGCTGGAGTACATGGAGGCAGGCATCATCCGCTCGCCGGAGGACGTCAACCGCTACTTGTCCGTGCCCGTCCTGGGCGCGATCCCGCCGAATGAAGGCTGATACAACCAGACGAGGTTGAACTTATGTCGCAAGTTGATCTGATTACGCTGACCGATCCGCGCTCCCCGGCGAGTGAGGCGTACCGCGCGCTGCGGACGAATCTCACCTTCTCCAGCATGAGCGAGCCGATCCACACGCTGGTCGTCACCAGCCCCGCCCCGGAGGAGGGGAAGAGCACCGCCCTGGCAAACCTGGCGGTCACCCTGGCTCAGAGCGGCAAAAAGACGATCATCGTGGACTGTGACCTGCGGAGGCCCCGCCAGCACGAAATCTGGGACAGACCCCAGACGCCGGGGCTGACGACGATGGCACTGGAGTCGCTGAAGGAGCCTCCCCTGGTCGAGGTGGGGGTGGAGAACCTGCTGCTGCTGCCCAGCGGCGAGCTGCCCGCTTACCCCGCCGACCTGTTAGGATCGCCGCAGATGGACGCGATCGTCGAGCGGCTGCGCGGCGAGGCCGACATGGTACTGTTCGACGCGCCGCCGATCATCGCGGTGACGGATGGCACGCTGCTGGCCGCCAAGCTGGACGGGGTGATGCTGGTGCTGCGCGCCGGAGGCAGCCGACGCGACCAGGCCGAGCGGGCTAAAGAGCTGCTTGAGCAGGTGAACGTGCGGCTGGTGGGCGTGGTGCTGACCAACGCCCCGGTCGACTTGAGGATGGGGAGTTATTACGCGCAGTAGCCAACCAGGGTGGAGGGAGGGACTTAGGCATGGGGAGACAACCGACGTCACACGCACGCTTTCATCGGCTCAACGAGATCACGCTGGGCGAACTGCGCGCGCTGGATCGGAGCCGCACGGCGGCGATTCTGCCGGTCGGGATGGTCGAGCAGCACGCCGAGCACCTGCCGCTGGGGACGGACAATTTCGCGGTCGATGGGCTAACCCTGGCGCTGGTCGCTTGGCTGCTGGAGAACGACCCCGGCTTGCACATCCTGCTGCTGCCTACGATCCCCTTCGGCACCGACCCGATCGACCTGCGGCGGCGCAAGTTATTCGAGTCGGCGGGCAGCATCTGGCTGAGCGCGGGGACGCTGCGCGCGGTGGTCGAGGAAGTGGCCGGCCACCTGATCCGCTACGGCTTCCGGCACATCTTCCCGGTCGGCTTCCACGGCGGGCCTCAGCAAAGCCAGATGCTGGAAAGCCTGTGCGCTGACTTGCGCGCCCAACACGCCGGGCTGGTGATGTACGAGCCGACCGGCTACGTGATGGCCGGGGGCGAGGCGGAGATGATCCCCGGCCTGGAAACGCTGTTAGGCCGCCCGCTGACGCCCGCCGAGCAGGTGGCGCTGAAGGGCAGCATCCACGCCTCGATGTTCGAGACCTCGATGATGCTCAGCCTGCGTCCTGACCTGGTGAAGCCGACCTATAAAAACTTGCGCACGATCGAGTGGAACCAGCTTTACACGATGGAGAGCTGGCCGGGCTATGTCGGGGCGGGGCCAGCCCACGCCGACGCCGAACTGGGCGGGGCGGCGCTGCGCTGGCGCGGGGTTCGCGCCGGGGCGCTGATTCTGAAGGCGATCCGGGGCGAGGATTTATCGAAGCTGACCCGCCACCCGGTATGGGAGGACGAGGGCGATTTCCCGGACGTGATGCCCGTCGTCGATAAGCCACACGTGGACGCCAACCCGGTGATGCACATCTCGGCGGACGACCTGGAGCGGGCCAAGAAAAAAGCCGCTGCGCAGGATGGCGACGAGGACGATGATCCCGACGCCACGCAGGCGCACGGGTAGGGACTGCCGTAGTTCGATTCCATCCGATAGACGATCAGGAGACGAGCATCTTGAAAGGTCTCATCTTAGCCGGCGGGAAGGGCACGCGCCTCTACCCGCTGACCTACACCCGCGCCAAGCAGCTCATCCCGGTGGCGAACAAGCCGGTCCTATTCCGCGTGATCGAGGCGATCCGTGAGGCGGGCATCCAGGAGATCGGGATCGTGATCGGCGACACCGGCCCGGAGATCCGGCAGGCGGTCGGCGATGGGAGCCGCTGGGAGGCGCGGATCGAATACATCCCGCAGGATGCGCCGCTGGGGTTGGCCCACGCGGTCAAGATTTCGCGTGACTTCCTGGGCGACGACCGTTTTGTGATGTTCCTGGGCGACAACGTGATCGAGGGCGGCATCAGCAGCCTGATCCGGGGCTTCGCCGACAGCGATTGGAACAGCCAGATCGTGCTGACCGAGGTGCCCGACCCGGAGCACTTCGGCGTGGCCGAGCTGGACGCCGAGGGCCAGATCAAACAGTTAATCGAGAAGCCTAAAAACCCGCCCTCGAACCTGGCGCTGGTCGGCATCTACATGTTCGACCGGAACGTGTTCAAGGCGGTGGACGCGATCCAACCCTCCTGGCGGGGCGAGCTTGAGATCACCGACGCGATCCAGTGGCTGGTCAGTGAGGGCTACTCGGTTTTCCCCTACATCCACCAGGGCTGGTGGATCGACACCGGCAAGCCGACCGACATGCTGGATGCCAACGCCCAGGTGCTGGAGGAGATCGTCCCGACTATCGCAGGGCGGGTGGACGCCGACTCGCAGGTCGACTCGCGGGTGACGGTCGAGCGGGGGGCGGAGGTGATCAACAGCGTGATCCGCGGCCCAGCGATCATCGGCGAGAACACGGTCATCAAAGACAGCTTCATCGGGCCGTACACCAGCATCTACCACGACGTGGTGATCGAGGACAGCGAATTAGAGCGCTGCATCGTGCTGGAGCACAGCGAGATTAGCAGCATCCCGGTGCGTATCGCCGACAGCCTGATTGGCCGCCATGCCTCGATCAAGGCCAACACCCGCAGGCCGAAGGTGCTGTGGATGAACCTGGGGGATCACAGCCGGGTCACGCTGCCATAGGGAACTATCCCGAAATCTGCAGCGCAGACTTTGGATAGTTTTACTCGGCGGGGCCGCCCTCCTGGGAGGACAGCTCGGCCTGCCAGTCGTCCTCCGAGGCGATCTCCCCACCGTTGATGTCCCAGGCGATCATCTCGCGCTGGGGGTTGAACTGGAAAGTCGCCTCGGCACGCTGGAAGGTGCGCGGACCGACGATCGACTTGTGGGTGGAGTAGCCGCCCTCGTCGTAGTTGGGTACCAGCTCGTGCTGCGGGTTCAATCGCAGCCGGACGACCTCGCCGCCCCGGTCGAGCCGGACGTACAGGTAAATGCCATCATCCTCCGGGGGCCGCCCTCCGCCGGAGAACGCGTCTTTGAATTTCCCAAATATTCCCATGATCTCACCCTCAGAAGAATCGCGCGACAGGTTGTGTGGATACTCCTATCATACTCGAATTGAGCCGGGTGGGACACTGCCACTCCTCTGGCTTTCGCCAACAATCCTCCCGATCGGGCGGAGGGGCGTTTGCCAACCCGGAGAGAATCGATCAGACTGGTGCCTGGGTTTGGAACCACGTGCTTCGCGTGGCGCATTTGAAGGGAGCAAAACGCATGGAAAATAACCGTCTTTTTGGAGGTCTCAGCGCGGCGCGGCTAACCGCGACCATCTTCGGCGTGCTCGGCGGGTTCGGCGCCGATCTACGACCACATGGGCGGCGACCCTGCCATATCGCTCGTCCCCAACCTGCTGATCACCGGCATCCTGGCGATCGTCGTCTCGCTGATCGTCATGGTCTGGTCGGCGGCGTTCGTCGGGCGCAAGCGGGGCGGACTGGTCTTGATCGGCCTGATGATCGTCCAACTGCTGGTGGGCGGTGGGGTCGGCCCGATCGTCGTCGGCGTGCTGGCCGGGGTGGCCGGGTTGGGCATTGACGCGCCGCATACCTTCTGGCGGGAGCGGCTCTCCAGCCCCGTCCGGCGGGCACTGGCGGCGCTGTGGCCCTGGCTGTTCACGATCAGCCTGCTGAGCGGTCTGCTGTTGTTCGTCGTCGCGCTTATCCTGATGTCCGTCTTTGACTTTGGGACTTCCGATTTCTACTACAACGTTTTCCAGCTCACGGTCTTCTCGCTGCTGCTGTCGGTGATCGCCGGGGCGGCCTACGACGCCGGACGCGGTGAGGAGGGCGTGGCTGGAGCGGTGGGGTAGAGCGCGGGATGTGCCAATCCGACCGTTTCTGGTTAGAATTCCTCTGGGGGCGGCGTGGGGTGTTTTTGGCTGTCCCCATCAGGTCGACTTCGCCGCGGCGCATCGAGCGGCGCTGCCAAGCACACAGGCGGGAAACAGAGCGATGAAGAACCTTCTTGTCACCGGCGGGGCCGGGTTCATCGGCAGTAACTTCGTGCGGTATATGCTGGAACGCTACCCCGATCTGCACGTCGTGGTCTTCGACAAGATGACCTACGCCGGGAACCTGGA
>JARRJX010000094.1:0-12795 GCA_037388645.1 Chloroflexota bacterium | reverse complement strand
GGCGATTACCCCGACGACCGCGTGCCGGTGCCGATCAACGTGCCGTAATTCCACAGTTGAATGATGCTATAATGAGCGCGTTGGTAGGTGTCATAACGATATTTGGGGGTGAAGATGCGCTTATTCATCAGCTACGCGCGCGCCGATGAGCCGTTCGTCAGGAATCTGGCGGAGCGGTTGAGCGCCGACCACGACGTGTGGTACGACCAGGATATGATCGCCGGGCAGGTTTGGTCGGAGACGATCCGCCAGCGGCTCGACTGGTGTGAGTGCTTTGTCTTCGTGTTGTCCCGCGGCTCGCTCGACTCCACGCGCTGTATTCAGGAATACCAGGAGGCCGTACGGTCGGATAAACCGGTCATCGCGGCGCGCGTGCAGGCCGGTCTGGCGCTGCCGGATGACATGGGATACCCCCGCTATGTTGACTTCGCGGACACGCCATTCGACGCCGCGCTGGACAATCTGGCCGAGATGTTGGGGTGGGTCACCTTCAACCTGAGCCTCCAGGCTCCCCCACCCGCGCCCGCTGCCGTTCAGCCGGGCGCGCTGCCAGCGCCGGAAGAACCCGAACTCGCCGACGAGGAAGTCGCTCTGCCGCGCATGAGAGGCAGCGCATTGCGCGAGAAATTGGGGGAGGAATCGAAAGCCGAGGTAAGGCACTGGACGAAGCCGGAGTTCTCCGCATTTTATCCGGGCCTGGTGGAGGCAGGCAAACCCTATGCGCTGATGGCGTTCGTCCACGGGGAAGACGCCGTCGATCAAGTGCGTGAAGTGGCCGCCGGGTTCGCCGGGCTGATGGGCGAGGAGCAGACGAGCGGCAGGGCGGCCAGCAGGCTGGCGGTGGACGTGGGCGACCTGATCACTTTCGTGCCGCGCGTCGCCGGGATCGCCTTCGCGCCCACCGAGCAGACGGTCGCATGGGAGCCACCTTACCAATACGCGACTTTTCTGTTCACCACGCCCTCTTCACTCGAAGGCGACCTGGAGGGGCGGGTGCTGGTCTACCAGGGGCCGCTGATCATCGGGGAAATCCCGGTGCGGATGCAGGTAGCTTCCGTCTCGCAGGGGGTCGACCAGCAGGGGACGTTCGAGCGTTACGATCCGGTGTTCGCCTCTTATTCGCACCGCGACCGCCCGGTGATGGAGTTCTTCCGGCAGCTTCGGATGAGCATGGGGCAGCGCATGCTGGTCGACATCTACGACCTGCGGGCGGGCGAGCACTGGTCGGAGCGGCTGCTGGAGATGATCGACGAGAGCGCGGTGTTCCAGTTGTTCTGGAGCAGGCACAGCGCCGAATCAGCCTACTGTCGCCAGGAATGGGAGCATGCCCTGCGATATGGGGAGGAGCGCCCGCGCTTCATCCAGCCGGTCTGGTGGCAGCGCCCGATGCCCGCCCCGCCTCCTGAGCTGGCCGACCTGCACTTTCAGAAAGTGGCGATCCCGGCGGGGACGTGGATCGAGCTGGCCGGGGCGCGCGTTCGGGACTGGTTCAGCCGGGGGTAGCGCTTCGGGAGATTGATGCTCACCCGCGCACGGCCAGGATGGCCAGGCTGGCGAGCGAAGCGGCTATACAGTAGATGGCGAAGATCGTGGTCGGGCGGGTGCGCAGGAACGACAGCAGCCAGTGGATGACCAGATAGCCGCTGATAAAGGCGCTCAGGAAACCCGCCAGCAGCAGCAGCCAGTGCGTGGAGTCAGTCCCCATCACCAGCAGATCGATCACCTGGAACAGGCTTGCCCCCATAATGATCGGGGTGGCTAATAGAAAACTGAAGCGGGCGGCGTCCTCACGCTTGACGTCGCGCAGGCGTCCAGCGGCGATTGTGGCCCCTGAGCGGCTGATTCCGGGGAAGATTGCAAACGCCTGCGCCAGCCCGACAGTGAGGCTGTCCAGCCAGGTCAGGTCCCCCAGCGTGCGGCGAAGCTGGCCGAGCGCCTCGCCGACCAGCAGCAGCCCCGCCGTGATGAGCAGCATCAGGGCAGCGACCAGCGGGTTCTCAAATATCCGTATAAAGAAGTCCTCAAACAGGTAGCCCAGCACGGCGGCGGGGATCGTCCCCAGGATCAGCAGCAAGAGCAGCTTGAAGTGCGGGTTCAGCTTGTGCTCTCGCGTCCAGCGCAGGCTGCCTTTTAGCATATCCAGCCAATCGCGATGGAAATACACCAGCACGGCGAACATCGTGCCGAAGTGAACGGCGATGGTGTAGGTTAAGCCGGGCGATCCCCATCCAATCAACCAGGGTATCAATACCAGGTGCCCTGAGCTGGATACGGGGATGAACTCGGTTGTGCCCTGCAAGACGCCCAGGACAATAGCTTCGAGGATGGTCATATAATCACTCTGGTTGAGAAACGCTTCCGACCCTTTTCATCACGCGGACGCCAGCGGCAGTTGCTCAGACTATAGGAAATCGGTGTTAAGGGCGGCTTAAATCGGTGTTAGCCCTGGTTAAAGAAAGAACAGTGATGGAAGGGATTGTAGTTGTTGGCGAGGGGATCGGCAACCTTCTTCCGGCAGCCGGGCAGGGCGGGAGTGCCTGGGCTGACCCCCAACATGGTACGGTTTACCTACTGGCGAAGCCTCCCTCGCGCGTTAAAATCGCCCCATGAAGAAAAATCTTCGTCTCTGGCTTACCTCGCTGATTTCCCTCCTGGTCGTCACCTTCTCCGCGCAGCCTGCCCAGGCGCAAAGCCAGCGCCCGGTGCTGGTTTACTATTACGCCTGGTGGTCGCCTGAATCGGTCGGGCCCGGCAAATCGCCCGACTGGCCGATCAACCCCTATCACTCCTGGGATGCGGGCGTGATGGCAACACACGTCGCCCAGATCGCCGGGGCGGGCATCGATGGGATGGTCGTCGCCTGGTATGGGCCGACTGAGACCAACAACCAGACCGAGACCAACTTCCGCCAGCTTCTCGACCTGGCCGCCGCGAACGGCACCACCGCCCTGCTCTCCGTCGACCTGGGCAGCGCGGCCTGGTTCACCTCCGTGCAGGATGTGATCGATGGGCTGAACTACGCCCTGACCGTGCACGCCAATCACCCCGCCTATTTCCGCTACAACGGACGCCCGGTGCTGTTCTTCTGGTACCAGGGGCGCTACAGTTTGGACGATTGGGCCTACATCCGCCAGCAGGTCGACCCCGACCACAACTCGATCTGGATCGCCGAGGGGGCCATGCCCGACGCGATGCCCACTTTCGACGGGCTGCACATGTACACGATCTCCTGGTCGCAGAACGTCTACGCCACAGAATCCCAATGGGCTGCCACCACACACTCGCGCGGTGGCATCTGGGTGGCGACCGCCATGCCCGGCTGGGATAACACGATGACGCAGCAGTCGGAGCGGTACGTGCGCGAGCGGGGGGATGGGGCCTTCCTGCGGGAGTCGTTCTCGGCGGCGGCGGCGTCCGGGCCGGAGATGGTCGTGATCACCAGTTGGAACGAATGGTGGGAGAGCACCCACATCGAGCCAAGCACGCTCTATGGCGATTTCTACCTGAACCTCACCCGCGAGCTGGTCGCCCAGTATCACGCCAGCGGCGCGGTTGCGGGGGGTGGAGGCGCGCCGCCCCCTTCCGAGCCGACGCCCCTCCCCACAGAGCCTGCGCCGGTTGAGGAGGCGGAGCCGGTCGAGTTACAGGCCGAGTCCCCGGCTGCGGAGCAGGCTCAGTCTGCCGCCGACCTCCCCTCGCCGACCCCCGATGACTTCACTCCAACCCCCGAACCGACCGCCCAGCCTACGCCCACCCCTGTGCCCACCGCCACCCAGGTTGCACTGGCCGTGCCCACTTCAGCCGACGTTGCGGAGGTGGTGTCAGGCCAGTCGGGTGGGCACAAGACCGGGGATCGGCTGACAGGCGTCGAGCCGACTGACGACACAAACACCCTGTTCGGCAGCCCCGGCGAGCGCCTGATCCTGGCGCTGAGCGCGGTGCTGGGCCTGATTGGGCTTGGCCTGACGGGGTTTGGGTTGTTTGTGCTGCGGAAGCGTGCCCGGCGGCCCTAGTCTCTTCTATTCCTGAGTGTGGAAATCACGGTTGGGAGTTCGCCCCATCCAAGAACGAGCGCATCGCCGCGTTGAACGCCTCCGGCTCCTCCATCATCGGGGCGTGATTGCTCCGCTCGAAGATGCATAGTTCAGCGTTGGGGATGCGATCCCGGCCCTCGTAGGCGTGGGCGACCGGCAGCAGGCCGTCGTCCGGCCCCCAGGCGATCAGGGTCGGGACGGCGATCGATGCCTGCCGCTCGACGAAACGGTGCCGCTTTTTGGGCGGGAGGAAATCTACCAGGATCAGGCGAAAACCCGGCCACGCCCCCCAAAGCGGGCGCGGGTAGGTTCGCCCGGCGCTTAACATCCCCTCCAATGCCGGTCGGGCCACCCCCCAGGGATCGTTGAGCATCCGCCCCCGGATATAGCGGAACAGGTGCGGGTCGTCCCGCCCGGTGATCGTCGCCAGCAGCAGGTGAGGAGACCTGATCACGCTGTACAGAGAGGTTTTCATCGGCAGGCGCTTGCTCATCCCCAGCGCGTTCGACAGCATCAGCCGCTCGACGCGCGCCGGGTGCGCCATCGTATAGTCCAGACAGACCGCCCCACCCATCGAGTGCCCGAACAGCGCGATTTTCTCCAGGTCGAGCGCGTCGAGCAGGGCGTCCAGCCAGCGGGTATAAAAGTCCAGGCAGTAAGGGTACCGTCCCCCGGCGCTGCGCCCGTGGCCGGGCAGGTCAGGGGCATATACCCGGTAGTCGGTTTTGAGCGCATCAAACGTGTAGCGCCAGCTCTCGGCGCTGGCCGTCATCCCATGCACCAGCACCACCGGTGCTCCCTCGCCTTCGACAAACAGGAACGTCTCGATCCCGTTGACCGTCAAGACCGTCGATTCTTGCATCTGCCCCCCTGTATGCCGGTAAACTCATGGAAATCGGGTAGGTTTTACTCCAAAAACGCGGTGGGCACAATGCCCCCGCCCGACATACCATCGCCGAGGTGAGTATAAACATGCAAAAAGACCCACCGATCAACAAGAAACAACCGCTTGAGGAAGTCCTGGTAAAGGATTTCCGCCCCTCCAAAAACGGCTTTAAGTTCCCCAACCGCTTTCCGGGCGTGCCGTTGCCTGACGTGCTGGCAAAGCTGATCGATACCTCCAATTCCGCGCATGGGTTGTGCGGCGGGATGTGCTACACGGTGATCGATGCCTTCAGCGTCGAGAAGCCCCTGCCCGACACTGATACTGTCCCCGATGAAAAGGCCAGTCTGTACCGGCACCTCGCCAAACGGCAGTGGGCCTCCTGGGGGTTCATGAACACCCAGGTGCTGCGCTACGTCCATTGGATGACCATGTCCGACACGAAAGCCCGGGAGGAGACGTACGAATCGTTCCAGGCGCTCCGGGAGCGGCTGGCTGCCGGGCAGCTCACCGTGCTCGGCCTGGTATATCACGACATCCGTGAGACGCTCCGGGTGTGGGACAACCACCAGGTGCTGGCCCATGGCTACAGCCACCTGCCTGACGGCAGCTATCACATCCACGTCTACGATCCGAACTATCCCAAACACGACGACGTGTATATCGAGGCCAAACCCATCACGATTGGGCAGCGCAGCGGCGCTGACGTGCCCGGCCTGTCGTGCGCCCAGTATCGGGGCGAGAAGAAGCTCAAAGATGTGCATGGCTTCCTGGTCGTCCCCTATCAGCAGGCCCCGCCCCCGGAGGATTGAGAGCGATTTGTCCTCAACTTGACTCAGTCAGCCGATTGCAGTAATAGTCGAGAGAACGCCTGGGCCCGTGGTTGACTGTGAGGAGCCGATGGAATTACCGTACTTCCGCTATCATCCATATCCACTTAGAACGGGCAGTGTCAAGCGGTCTGGTAACACCTGTGTAGTCTGCGGTCAGGCCAGAGGGTACATCTATTCCGGCCCGGTGTACGCCCGGAAAGAGTACATCGACTGTATCTGCCCGTGGTGTCGCTTGAAGCCGACTTCACTGATGGAGCCTTCGTCGGAGGGGGTGGTCGGTGGAGTCCGGTCTCACGGGAGGTGATCGAGGAAGTCACCTTCCGGACTCCCGGGTTTGTGAGCTGGTAGGGCGAAAAGTGGTTCACCCACTGTGATGATGCTGCTGCGTTCCTGGGCGCTGTTGGGTATGAGGAGCTGAAGGAGGCCGGGCCTGGGGCCATTGAGGCCATTCGACAGGATACCGACTTGAGTGGTGACCGGTGGGAAGAGCACTTGCGTGCCCTCGACAAAGATGGATCGCCGACAGCCTATCTCTTTCAGTGTCTGCATTGTGGTGAGTCCGGCGGATATCAAGATTGTGACTGATTTCCAGCACGCTGTCCCACACCGTTGATGGTCGATACATTCCCAGGCGGCTGCCCCTGGCTCACTCTGCGCCCGGCATAACCCGTTGTGCCAGAGAAATGAAGAGGTTGTTTTTTGCGCTCAACTCTGGCCTGGCTCAAGCAGCGCGTCGGGCAGCGGCGGCCACTCGTCGCTCATGTTGGCCTGCGCTTTCCAGTTCTCTTTCCCGCTCCAGCTCTCGATCATGATCGCGTACACCGAAGTGCGGGCCAGCTCCTGGTCGGTGATGGGCCGGTAGTCCTGGCCGGGGGTCATCGTGGGGAAGTATTTTTCGATCAGGCCGTAGAGCGCCCGGCGCTGCTCGTCCTGGTCGGCCAGCACGCGGATGGTGCCGAACGCGATCACGCTCCTGTACTGGAAGGAGAAGTCGAGCGCTACGTTCGAGGGCAGCGCCCGCCCCGCCTCGCTGGCCGAGAAGCACACGCGGGGGTGCCGCTCGGCGTTGGCCCTGATCCGCCCGGCGACGTTCGAGTGGAAGATGATCGCGTTTTGGGCCTCGTCGTACCAGAAAGTCGTCGGCGTGATGAACGGCTGGTCGTCCCAGCGGGTGGCGACGTGGCCGACCTGGGCGCGCTCCAGCAGCGCCTGGATCCAGGCGTCGTCGCGCGCGTGCTCGCGGCGGCGCTGCGCGTTGGCGGGCGTGGCGGATAGATCGTAGTTCTTTGGCATGTGTCGTATCATCCCTCCGGCTGGGTTTTGCCTATTGTAGCGCGCCGGGCCGGGATCGCCTCTTTTGGGGTCTCAGGTTATATTCTCTACAAGCATACCATCAGGAAGGAGCAGCAACCGGAATGGAATACCGACAGTTGGGACGGACGGGCTGGCAGGTGTCTGCGATCAGCTTTGGGGCGTGGGCGCTTGGCGCAGATTGGGGCAAGGTCTCCGACGAGGAGAGCTACGCTGCGCTTAACCAGGCGATTGACCTGGGCGTCAATTTCATCGACACCGCCGACGTGTACGGCGATGGCCGCAGCGAGCGGCTGGTCGGCAGGCTGCTCAAGGAGCGGAGCGAGCAGATTCACGTCGCAACCAAGGCCGGGCGGCGGCTCAATCCCCACGTGGTCGACGGCTACAACCGCCAGAACCTGACCGCCTTTGTCGAGCGCAGCCTGAAGAACCTGGACGTGGAGGCGCTCGACCTGCTGCAACTCCACTGCCCACCCACCGAGGTGTACTATCGCCCGGAGGTGTTCGGCGTGCTGGACGACCTCGTCACACAGGGCAAGCTGCGCTATTACGGCGTCAGCGTGGAGAAAGTCGAAGAGGCGCTCAAGGCGATTGAATACCCGAACGTGCAGTCGGTGCAGATCATCTTCAACATGTTCCGGCACCGCCCGGCGGGGCTTTTCTTCGAGCAGGCCAAACAGCGCCAGATCGGGATTCTGGCCCGCGTGCCGCTCGCTTCCGGGATGCTGACCGGCAAGTTCACCAGAGACTCGGTCTTCGCGAAGGACGATCACCGCAACTACAACCGCCACGGTGAGTCCTTTGACGTGGGGGAGACCTTCTCCGGGGTGGATTACGAGACCGGCCTCGACGCTGTGGAGGAGATCAGGGCGCTGCTGCCCGAAGGGGTCACGATGGCCCAGTTCGCCCTGCGCTGGATTCTGATGTTCGATGCCGTGTCCTGCGCGATCCCCGGCGCGAAGCGGCCCGCCCACGTGGTCGACAACGTCGGGGCCATCGACCTGCCACCGCTCAGCCAGGAGACGATGGATCAAATCCAGGCGATCTACGACCGCTCGATCCGCGAGCTGGTTCACCAACGCTGGTAGTGTCGGGTGAGGGATTAAGGAGAGGCGTCCGAGGCCAATCTGACCGGCGCGGCCAGCCGCGCCATCTCCCGGATGGGGTCGTAATCATGGTCTGAAACCTGGACGAAGCGGGCCAGATGTCCCTCGGCCAGGGTCGCCTGCCCCGCCGGGTCGTCGTGCATGCTGAGCAGCGCCGCGCGGATCGCCTCGCGCTGGCCAGGTGGGACGCTCCGATGGATCACCCAGGGCGGGATCGGGCTGGGGCCGAGCGTCTCGACCACGCGGATTTGCCCGGCAAGCGCCGGGCTGCGCCGGAATTCTTCCTCCAGCACCGTGCTGTCAACCGCCGCCCCGTCTACCTGTCCCTCAAGAATCAGCTTCAGGGCGTTCTGGTGCGACCCGGCCTCGATCGCCCTGCCGAAGTAGCCCGCCCGCTCGCCCAGCGTTGCCAGGTGGTAGCGCACCACCTCGTATCCCGAATGGGAGGCAGGCTCGTTATACGCCCAGGCCGCCCCGCGCAGGTCGGCGAACGACCGGAAGGCGCTCTCCCGGCGCACCACCACGTCCGAGAAGTAGACCGGCTCCCCACCATAGCGCGTCCCGGCCATCACGTGCGCGGCCAGCAGTTCGACCGTCGGTTCGGGGACATCCGCCCAGCGGACGTAAGCCAGCCCGCACAGCCAGCCGATCTGGATCGCGCCCCCGGCGAGCTGCGCCTCACGCTCCTGCCAGGAGAGGTCGTCGGCGAAAGTGACCGGCATCCCCAGCCGCGTGCCCAGGTAGCCCGCCAGCCCGCGTGGAATGTGGCTGGCGTTGGGGGCCTGGGAGGAGGTCAGCCGCAGGGTTCGCATCGTGTTTATCCAATCGCCGTAGCGCTGTCCGCCCGGCTCCAACCCACTTGTTATCAGACTGTAACAGCCCGTCGGCAGGTAGAGACCGAGCCTGTTTTCACAAATAATTCATTAATCGTGAACACATGCCCTTGATCCCCGGTAAACAAGGCGCTAACATCCGGGCACATCGGCCCAAGCCTATTCTGCGTCCAGTTCTGTGCTCATCAACCCATCCACTGACCCCAGGCACAGGCTGCCCACCCATACATTGCAGACTCCAATCAACGCAACCACCAGGAGTAGGCTCTGGGCCGCCCTTTTTCCCCGGCGCGCTGCCTCAATTGATTATTTATTCTTCGACGATCCCCTGTGCGGTGACCAGGAAGGTGCTTGGGCTGCCCCCCAGCTCCACGAACGTCAGCGCGTAATCGGAGACGTCCCCGTTCGCCAGGCTGGGCTGGTCGACCAGGGTCGTATCAGTCGCCACCACCCGCCCCTCGTCGTCAAACACCGTGGCGATCACCTTGACCAGGCTGGCCGCCTGGGGGCCTTCGTTGCGCACCTGCCCGCTGATCACCAGCAGGCCGTTCTCGTCGAACTCGGCGGCGGAGGTCACGGCGAAATTCTCCGGCCCATAAAAGGTGCGGGCGGTGAGGTCCGCGTAGCGGGCCGAGGCGTCCAGTTGATAGCGCACCGTGCCGGGCGGCAGCCCCTCGGTGAAGACGATCGAGAACGGCGCGTAGCCGCCGGGGCTGATCAGGTCGGAGGAGACGAAGTCGTCCTGCTCGCCCAGCAGCCGGTTGCCGGAGTCGTAGAGCTGGGCGGTGATGCGGACGAACTCCATCGAAAGCTCGGTGCGGTTGCGCACCTGCCCGACGATCTGGAAGCCGCCGTTGCGGTCGGCCCAGGTGTTCAGGCTGACGAACCCGACCGCCCCCTGGCTGGCGGTGTCCTCTTCCTCCTCTGCCGGGGCGACGTTGCTGGCCCAGGTGTTGGCCTCGTCGACGCTCAGCGTATTGACCACCCGCGTGAGCGTGCGTAACTGTGCCTGATCGTCCGGCAAGCGCACCCGGAAGGCGACGAAGTACGGGCCGAACAGCTGGAGGAAGTCGTTGTGGCTTGACGTGCCCTGTGGGGCGTCGATCACGAAGACCAGGCGCAGGCTGCCATCCGGCTGAAGCTCGCGCCCCAATTCCTTGTAAACGCCGTCCCCCCCACTGTAGAACGTGGTCAGATACGCCTGGATCAGCGGGTCTTCCGGGTCGATCCGTGGCTGCCCTTCCGGCGTTGAACCCGCCTCCGGCGTGGGCTGGCCGTCGTCATCGTCGGGCGCTTTCCCCGCGCCGAGCGCGAATTTGCTGACCAGGTAAACGCTCAGCACCGGCTCCGGGGAGTCGGGCGGTGAGAAGGCCACGTTGATCGCGTAGTCGTCCGAGGTGTCGTTGACGATCCAATTGGGCGGTAGATCGAGGGAGAAGACCCCGGTCGGGTGGATGTAGGTCACGAACCCGGTGGGGTCGACCAGCTCCGGCGTGGGCGGCTCCGGGGCGCAAGCCGCCAGCGCGAGGAGGATCAGCCCGATCAGGGGCAGGCTTTTAGAGAGATTCTGCGTTCGCCGGATCATAGGCTGAATTGTCGACCAGCGCGCAGGATTCTGCAAGTAGGACGCCGCTAATGCACCTGGGCCGCCCGATCCTGGATCGCGCCGCGCTCGGTGAGCGGGATGTCCGCCCCCTCGCGGCCTTCTGGGGCGTCGGTCTTCTCCACCTGCACCGCACAGACCTTATAATCCGGGATTTTTGCCCGCGGGTCGACCCTGTTGAGCGTCAGCACGTTGGCGGCGGCCTCGGCGAAGTGGAAGGGGATGAAGACCACGCCCACCGGCGAGCGCCCGGTGACCAGAACTCGCAGGGTGATCTGCCCGCGCCGCGAGGAGACTTTCACCCAGTCGCCGGTTTCCAGCCCCAGCGCCTCGGCGTCGTCGGGGTGCATCTCGACGATCGCTTCGGGCCAGATGTCGTCCAGGCGGGAGCGGCGGGTCATCGTGCCGCCGTGCCAGTGATAGAGCACCCGCCCGGTCGAGAGGGTGAAGGGATATTCTGCGTCGGGCTGCTCGCTCTCCGTGCCGTAGTCCAGCGCCCAGAACTTGCCCCGCCCGCGTGGGAAGCTCTCCTCGAACAGGTAAGGCGTGCCGGGGTGGTCTTCCGCCGGGCAGGGCCAGTGGACGCCGCCCTCCCGGTCGATGCGCTCGTAGGTGATCCCCCAGAAATCAGGCGTGACCTGCCGCATCTCCTCCCAGACCTCCGAGGGGTGCGCGTAGTCCCACCCGGCGCTCGTCTCAAAGCCGAGCCGGGCCTCCAGCCGCCGCCCCAGGTCGCACAGGATGTCCCAGTCGGGGCGGCTTTCCCCGATAGGCGCGATGGCCTGGCGGGCGCGCTGCACGCGCCGGTCGGAGTTGGTGAAAGTGCCGTCCTTCTCCGCGAACGAGGTCGAGGGCAGGATCACGTCGGCCAGCTCGCCGGTTTCGTTGAGGAAGATGTCCTGGCAGACGATGAAGTCCAGCTCCTCCAGCGCGTGCCGGGCGTGGGTCAGGTTCGGCTCGCTCATCAGCGGGTTCTCGCCCATCACGTACATCCCCTTGATCCGTCCACTTAGCGCGCCGTCCACCATCTCGGTGACGGTCAGCCCCGGCGTGGGGCTGAGCGAGACGCCGCCCCAGGTCTGCTCGAACTTGTGGCGCGCCTCGTCGTCGCTGACCGGCTGGTAAGCGGTGTACACATTGGGCAGGCCGCCGCTGTCGGAGCAGCCCTGCACGTTGTTCTGGCCGCGCAGGGGGTTCAGCCCGCCGCCCGGCTTGCCCAGGTGCCCACACATCAGCGCCAGGTTGGCGATTCCCAGCGTGTTGTCGGTGCCGTGCGTGCTCTGCGAGATGCCCATCCCCCAGTAGACGGCGGCGGAACCGGCTTTCGCATACAGGCGCGCTGCCTCCCGGATGTCCTCGGCGGGCACCCCGGTGATCGCTTCCGCCCACTCCGGCGTGGCGTCCTCCAGCGATTCGACGTACTCGTTGAACCCCTCCGTGCGGGTGGTGATGAACGCCTCGTCGTAGAGCTTCTCGTGGACGACCACGTGGGCCATCGCCTGCCAGACCGCCACGTCCGTGCCGGGGCGCTGGCGCAGCCAGAGCGTGGCGAAGTCGGTCATCTCGACCTGCCGGGGGTCGATCACGATCAGCTTCGCGCCGTTCTTGCGCACCGCCCGCTTGAGGAAGTTGCTGATCACCGGGTGCGTCTCGGCGGTGTTCGAGCCGGTGATGATGAAGGTATCGAGGTGCTCCATCTCCGCGATCGAGTTGCTCATCGCGGCGGAGCCGATTGCCAGTTGCAGGCCGGTGACGCTCCCTGCGTGGCACAGCCGGGCGCAGTGGTCGACGTTGTTCGTGCCGAGCACGGCCCGCACCAGCTTCTGGAAGAGGTAGTTGTCCTCGTTCGTCGCCTTGGCGCAGGCGTAGGTGGCGATCGCGTCGCCGCCGTATGCCTTCACGATCCCGCCCAGCCGCTCGGCCACCAGGTCAAGCGCCTCGTCCCAGCTCGCCTCGCGCCAGACGGAAGGCACGTGGCGTGGCTCGTCGGTGTTCGCCCGGATCAGCGGCGTCTTGAGGCGTGAGGGGTGCGTGGCGTAGTCCATGCCAAAGCGCCCCTTGACGCACAGCATCCCGTAGTTGGGCGCGGCGTCGAAGGGGGCCTCGACGCGGATGATGTGCTCGTCCTTCACGGAGAGATCGACCTGGCAGCCCACCCCGCAATAAGGGCAGGTGCTGCGTATCACTTTGTC
>JARRJX010000093.1:0-6822 GCA_037388645.1 Chloroflexota bacterium | reverse complement strand
TCCCAGGATTTGACAGCAATAGCATACTTCCCCGCCCAGTCTTCAGCCAATTGGCGCAGACTGGCTTCGGCCTGCTCCAGGGTGGAAGCCTGGTAGATGGCTTTGAGCGAAGCGGCAAAGGCCTTGCGGTCTTTCCAGGAAACGTACTTCAGGCTGTGTCGGATCTGATGAATGACGCAGCGCTGGATCTGGGTCAGCGGGAAGACCGACTGGATGGCTTCCTTGAACCCGGTCAGGCCATCCACGCAGGCGATGAGGATGTCCTGGACGCCGCGCGCCTGGAGGTCGGTCACCACGCTCAGCCAGAAGTTGGCTCCTTCTCCCCCATCGCCCATCCAGTGCCCCAGGATATCCCGGTGGCCCTCCAGGTCTACTCCTAGCACGACATAGACCGCTGTGTTCTCGATTTTCCCCTCGCGCCGCAGCTTCAGGTGGATGGCATCCAGGAAGACGAAGGGATAGATGGTGGCCAGTGGGCGGCTCTGCCAGGTCTCCACCAGCGACCAGACCTTATCAGTGATGGTGCTGATAGCCTGCGCGGAGATCTCCACCCCGTACAGGTCTTGCAGGGTGTCCTGGATGTCGCGCGTGCTCATCCCTTTGGCATACAGCCCGATGATCTTCTCTTCCAGCTCGTTGGTGTTGCTGGCATATTTCCGCAGGAGCTTTGGCTCATATTCGCCATTCCGGTCCCGTGGCACCTGGATGCGGGTATCCCCTTCCGACGTCCGTACCTTCTTGCCGTAGTGGCCGTTCCGGTTGTTGCCTGAATTGCGCCCTTTGGCCTCGTACGGCTCGTACCCCAACTGGTCCGTCAGTTCCTCGTCCAGCAGCTGCTCCAGGGTATCGGCGAACAGCCTGGCGAAGATGCCTTCCTTCCCGAAGAAGTCATCCATGGACTCGGCTTTGGCCAGCTCTCGCGCCACTTCCTCCGCTTCCGGCATGTAGTCCTGCGGATTAGCTCTCTTGCGTGGTTTCTTCTCCATCATTGTGTGCCTCCAAACAGAATTTGACTATTATCGGTTAATTCTGTTTACACACAATCCCGGACACCCTCTGCTGGCCCGGTCTGGACTTAACTATTAGTTTTCAATCAGACAAAGATGTCGTCGACGGCATTGGTTACAGTGTTTCTGAACCAATCACAGTTGGTGATGTTATTGACTTCTATGGAGAACCCGATGCTGTCTTCGTAGAATACACTGGTTTACCACACGACTACTACAACACCGTGATGATGCTCTACTATGATGACATCTATACACGACTGCTCTTACCTGAACAGGAGAGCGGTGTTTTTAACATCAGTTCATCCATCGTGATAGCGAATATTGCGTATTTCGGGAAAGATTCTTATAGACGCACTCGGCAACGGTATCACGCGATATGGAATGGTTATGGACAATATGTTCCAGACTCATCATAGGTGTTCAGCTGTGGTATGGCGCTTCTAACTACTTCCGCCGCTGAATGCAGTGGGCACGACCTTCCTCGCCTACGACCCGGCGGGCAACCGCACCCAGAAGGTCGTCACCGTCGACGGCTCGCCGACCACGAACAACTACACCTACAACGCCCTCAACCAGTTCACCGGCGACGGGGTGAATTCCTACACCTGGGACCGGGCTAACCGGCTGCTGGGCATGGGCGGGCACAGCTACGCCTACGATGGGCAGGGCAGACGGGTCAGCCAGACGGTGGACTCCGGTCTTAACGGAACCAGAACAGCCACGAGTCAACGGACATGACATCGTCCACGCTCAGGCGAAAGCGAGATCCAACCAGGCCCCCGTTGGCAAAGGTGCCATTCGTGCTGTTGAGGTCGATCAGATACAGGCTGTCGCCGTCCCGCACGATCTGGCAGTGGTACTTTGAGACGCTGTTGTCTGGAATGACGATGTCGTTGTCCTTGGCACGCCCTATACGCAGCAGGTCCATATCCAGGTGGAGCATACTGCGTCTCCACCTGATTACTTTCGGTGTCTTGCCATGCCGTTCCATGGCATCACGCGATGACTTGAGCCGCCCTCGCAGTCTCTGCGTGCTACCACGCCGTGTGGGCCGGTCTGCTAACTGCATTGTGGCCGTTTCTGTCTTGCGTATACGGGCGTCGTAGCGCAGCTCCATGTCTACAGACTCTTCGCGCAGCATGTCATGCTCAGCTTGCAGCTCGCCGTCGTCGAGGCTGGCGTCATTGATCGCGTCTGCCATCCCTGTCAGGGTATCCGCAGCCTGCCTGAAATCGCTGTGGTCGGCGTGGCGAACAGCTTCTTCACGGGCGCGCGCGGCCCGTAACAATAAAGTAGCCTTGACCACGTCAGCGTCAGGGGCCTGTTCCTCAAAGTCGTCTTCTGGAACCACATTGACAGCGATCGGCACTTCTATCGTCTGATGGGTGACACCTCCTTCACGGAGCTCATCGTAGTCGAAGCGCAGTCGGGCCAGCTCTGCTTCACCCGATTCTTCCAGGCCAGGCACCTGCAGCTCCAATACCAACTGCTTAGTCTCATCTGCGTGGAGATCGCCCAGGTGGAACGTTATTTTGTGGTCCCTTTCATCCTTGGGGTAGGCATGTAGTTGTCTCACAAATCGGACACCCGGACCGGGAGTCAGCGTGATAATCAAATTCTGGCCGACCACGGTCTGCATGTCCCCCAGCTCTTCGGCAAAGATATCGGGGGCCTGGTCTGGGTCGTCGATGAAATAGAACGCGCCTCCGCCTTGAGAAGCCATCTGCACCAACAAATCCTCATTGAAATCCAGCCCAACGCCCATTGTGGTTGTCGTGATGCCTTCCTCGCGCTTTTGTCGCGCCATTGCCGTCAGGCGGCCTGGATCGGTGATGCCCAGGTTTGCCAGTCCGTCGGTCAAAAGCAAAACCCGGTTGACCTGTCCCCCGGATTCAGCATCCTGGCCTGGGAGCAGCGGGATAGCAGCGCGGCCCTGCCTGCTATCGTCTAATTCCTCCGTGATGCCCTCCGACACATGTTGGCAGCCGCGCAGCCATCCGCCGCTGAGATTGGTTCCCCAACCATGCCTGATGCCCTGAACGATCCGATTGATCTCGTCCTTGTGGCTCACAGGCCCCGGTGGGATTATCGTTTCTATCTCCTGGTCGTATACCACCAGGCTGAAGCGATCGCTGGCCCCAAGGCGCTGTACCAGCAGCTGGGTGGCGTTCTTGACATATTCCAGCTTGTCGCCTCTCATCGAGCCGCTGCGGTCGAGCACAACGCTGATATTAAGAGGGGGACGGCCAGAGGCCGGCATGGGTTTCGCTTTGATGCGCGCCAGGAGATACAGTCGGTAGTCGCGTGCTGCAACAAGCACATCGTAGTCAAGCACATAATCAGCCTTCATACGATTTGCTCCTTCCAATCATATGATCGGCGCTTGTACCAGATATTGTAACTGGATTTAAGTGGGAGGAGTAGCCGTGACCTTTGTCCCTCCGGCAAGGCTCGGGGAGCGCAGCCAGCCTCGTATCTGCGTACCGCCGCTCCTGCCCCGGCCCTGTGGCGCGGCAGCACCTCAGGGCAACGGCTGTTTGACAGGGGATGGGGCCAATTCTATACTGCAAACATCTGAGATTTTTGAGAAAGACGGCGCGGGCGGCGCGACGCTGACCGTCCCATTGGGCCAGCGCCAGACGATCACTCCGCCCCCGCTGCCAATAGACGGACTGACTACTACCCCACTCATCCCCAGGAGACACCGTCATGCTGGATAAATCAGCCCTGACGCTGAACGCCGATCAGGTGCGGCGCGTATGCAGCCTCGATCACTTCGAGTTCGAGACCACCGCCGAGGTCGACCCGCTGGTGACGATCGTCGGGCAGCCGCGCGGCATCCGCGCGATCGAGTTCGGGATCGACATCAAGATGCCCGGCTTCAACGTGTTCGCCCTCGGCCCGACCGGGACAGGCCGCAAAACGGCGATCCGCAGCTACCTGGAGCGGCGCGCCCAGGGCAGCGCCTCCCCCCAGGACTGGGTCTATGTCCACAACTTCGACGTCGAGCACCAGCCGCGTGCCATCGAGTTCGAGGCGGGGCATGGCAGCCTGTTCTGCACCGACCTGGACGAGCTGGTCACCTCGCTCAGGAACGACATCCCCTCGATCCTGGAGGGGCCGGAATTCATCGACGCGGTGGGCGCGCTCGACGAGCAGTTCAACGCGCAGCGGGAGAAAATCTTCCAGGCCATCTCCGAGGAGGCGCAGAAGCATAACTTCGGCATCGCACAGACGCCCGCCGGGCTGGCGATCATGCTGCTGGACGCGGACAAACAGGTCGTGCCGCCTGAGAAAATCCAGCAGATGGACGAATCGGTGCGACAGGAGCTTGAGGACCAGCACCGGCAGCTCCAGGAACGGCTGGCCGACGCGATGCGCGAGGTGCGCGCCCTGGAGCGCGCCCAGCGCGGCGAACAAAACAAGCTGCGGCGGGAGGTGGTGGCGAACGTCGTCGACCACTACGTCGGCGAGATGAAGGGGCATTACGACGACCACGACGAAGTGCTGCTTTACCTGGGGCAGGTGCGCGAGGACGTGCTGGACAACATCGAGCTGTTTGCGCCGGGGCCGGGAGAGGAGGACGGGCCTGTCTCCCCACCGGCCCGCCGCGAGGACACCCGGTTCCGCCGCTACTCCGCCAACCTGATCGTCGACCACAGCCGGACGGAGGGCGCGCCGGTGGTGGTGGAAGACCTGCCCTCCTACGCCAACCTGGTGGGGCGGGTCGAGGGCGAGGTGTGGATGGGGGCGCTGCTGACCGACTTCAGCATGATCAAGCCGGGGGCGCTGCACCGGGCGAACGGCGGCTACCTGGTGCTGCGCGTCGCCGACCTGCTGCCCCAGCCCGGCGCGTGGGAGGGGCTGAAGCGGGCGCTGACCAACCGCGAAATCCGCATCCAGGAGTCGGTCATCCATTCCGGGTTGGGCATCCTCACCCCGCAAACCATCGACCCGGAGCCGATCCCGCTCGATCTCAAAGTGATCCTGCTGGGCAGCCCGACGCAGTATTACCTGCTCTACCAGCTGGAGGAGGACTTTTCCGAGCTGTTCAAGGCCAAGGCCGATTTCGCCGCGACGATGCCGCGCGACCACGACACGGAATCCGAATACGCCGCCTTCGTCGCCGCCCGCTGCGCCGAGCACGACCTGCCCCACTTCCAGCGGGAGGCGGTGGGCAGGCTGGTCGAGTTCGGCTCGCGGCTGGCGGGCCACCAGGACAAGCTCAGCACGCTGTTCGGGCAGATCACCGACCTGATCCACGAGGCGGTTTACTGGTCACAGGAGGACGGCCAGGAGGTGGTCGGCCCCCAGCACGTGGAGAAGGCGATCGACGAGCAGCGCTACCGGAGCAACCTCTACGAGGAGCGCTCGCTGGAGAACATCGAGGAAGGCATCATCTTCATCGACACGGCGGGCGAGGTGGTCGGGCAGGTCAACGGGCTGTCGGTCGTGGGGCTGGGGGATTACGCCTTCGGGCAGCCCAGCCGGATCACCGCCCGCGTCTACCAGGGGAAAGACGGGCTGATCAACATCGAGCGCGAGGTGCAGCTCTCCGGGCCGATCCACGACAAGGGGGTGCTGATCCTGCGCGGCTACCTGGGCGGGCAGTACGCGCTCGACCACCCACTGGCCCTCACGGCCAGCCTGACCTTCGAGCAGAACTACGGCGGAGTAGAGGGCGATTCGGCCTCCTCGACCGAGCTTTACGCGCTGCTCTCCGCCCTGTCCGGCTACCCGATCAACCAGTCGCTGGCGGTGACCGGCTCGGTCAACCAGCGCGGGCAGGTGCAGCCTATCGGCGGGGTCTCGGAGAAAGTGGAGGGGTTCTACCAGGTGTGCCGGGCGCGCGGCCTGAGCGGCGAGCAGGGCGTGCTGATCCCCCAATCGAACGTCCGCAACCTGATGCTGCGCGGCGAGGTGGTCGAGGCGATCCGCGCCGGGCAGTTCCACGTCTACGCAATCGAGAGCGTCGACCAGGGGATCGAGCTGCTGACCGGTGCCCCCGCCGGGGAGCCGGGGCCGGACGGGCGCTTCCCCAAAGGCACCGTCCACCACGCCGTCCAGGAGCGGCTGGAGGAACTGTACCGCCGCGCCAAGGCGGACAGAGACCTGTCGTGACCGCCCGCCGCTGGCTGATCGGGGCCGGGGCTTTGGCCCTGGCCGCCGCAATCGGCGCGGCCTTCCTGATCGCCCGGCCTGACGACGACGGCGACGACGTCTGGGAGCAGGTCGTGGAGACGGGCGCGCTGCGGGTGGGCATGGACGCCAGCTACCCCCCTTTTGAGATGGTGAACGATCAAAACGAGATCGTCGGGTTCGACGTCGACCTGGCAAACGAGATCGGGCGGCGGCTGGGCCTGGAGATGACCTTCGTCAACATGGCCTACGACACGCTTTTCGACGCGCTGCTCGTCGGGCAGGTCGACGTGCTGATCTCGGCGCTGGTTGCCGCCCCGGAACTGGAGGGGAAGGCATACTTCTCGACCCCCTACTTCAACGCCGGGGAGCGGCTGGTCGTGCCGGTCGGGTCGCCGGTGGCGACGATGGACGACCTGGCGGGGCGGACGGTGGCGGTCGAGTATGGATCGGGCGGGGACGTGGAGGCGCGGCGCTGGGAGCGGCGGCTCTCTGACCTGGCGATCGCGCGGGAGGCCGACTCGGACGCGGCGCTGCTGGCGGTGACTGAGGGCCGGGCCGACGCGGCGCTGGTCGACGGCATCTCGGCGCGATTGGGGGTGGGCCAGCACGAGAACCTGGCACTGGCCGATCAGGTGACCGAGTCGCTGTTCGCGGTCGCCGTGCAGCCCGA
>JARRJX010000092.1:6848-9362 GCA_037388645.1 Chloroflexota bacterium | reverse complement strand
GGCCGCTCTCTGCCACGATGTCGTCCATTGAAGTGCGCAGGTAGCGGCCTGAGCAAGGGCACGTTGTACTGGCACTTCAAGAGCAAGAGCGACCTGTTCAACAACCTGTTCGACCTGCTGATGGGCGATCTGGTCGAATCCTTCCTCCAATACCAACTTCCTGAGGACGCGCCCGCTTCCGAGCGTCTGCGTCAGCTTTCCCTGATGTTTGGCACGGCCATCGCCGCCGACGACAGGATCACCGAGATGCCGATCAACCTGATGGCCGAGGTGTGGCAGGTGGAGGAGTTCACCGTCCGCTATCAGGAGATGCTTGACCAGTTCGCGGGCCAGATCGCCTCGATTATCGAGAGCGGGATCGAGGCGGGCGAGTTCCGGCAGGTGGACGTGAAGCGGGTGACCTGGAGCATCCTGGCCGCCTACGATGGGTTGATCCTCTACTACATGGAGGGCATAATGCCCGACATTGAGGCGCACTTCGAGGCGATCGTCGATCTGTTAGTCGAAGGGCTGCGCAAGCCGGGTGCATGATGATCCGTAAGACGTGGTCGGTCACCAAGAAGGAGCTGCTGCACATTACCCGTTCGACGGGCACACTGTTCCTCGTCACCGCCTCGCCGGTTGTGATGCTGGTCTTGATGGCCTACGCCTTCGCCGCGGACATCAAGAGCGTGCCCATCGCCGTCTACGACCAGGACCTGACCCCCCTCTCCCGCGCCTACGTGCGCACCCTGGTGGGTGGGCCGGATTTGGTGCTGACCGGCTACGTCGAGTCACTCGACGATGTCGACTACCTGCTGGCGCACGGCACCATTCGGGGTGCCGTGATCATCCGGGACGGCTTTGAGAAGCAGGTGGAGACGGGGAGCGGCCTGCCGATACAGGTGATCGTCGACGGCACCGAGCCGGAGTCGGGCGGGTTCGCCTACCAGCACATCCTGGGGCGCACGTCGGCCTTTGTCGAGGGGCGCATTCAGAGCGCTGCTCTGGCGAGTGGTGTGCCATTGCAGCAGCTCGAATCACCCCTGGATTTGCGCATCCGGGTCTGGTACAACCCCGGCCTGAACGCCGTGCAGGACGTTGTCCCGGCGCTGATCTCCGTGATCCTCTCCCTGCCCGCCGTGTCGCTCTCCGCCGCCATCGCCCGCGAAAAGGAGCACGGCTCGTTAGAGCAGTTGATCGCCTCGCCCCTCAGCAAGTTCGAGCTGCTGGCGGGCAAGGTGCTGCCCTACGTGCTGATCGGCGTGCTGGACGTGTTCCTCTCGCTGGCCGCCTCGAAGGTGGTGTTTGGTGTCTACTTCCGGGGCAGCCTGATCCTTTTGCTGCTGTTCTCGGTCGACTATTTCGTCGCCAGCCTGGCGATTGCCCTGATCATCTCGATCTACTCCCGCACACAGCGGGCCGCGATGGCGCTGGCGATCCTGTTCTTCCTGTTTCCCGGCTTTTTCCTGTCCGGCATCTTCTTCCCCTTGGTCGCCATGCCGCCCCTGATGCGCATGGAAGCCAACTTCCTGCCCAGCACGCAGTTCGTCGCCATCCTGCGCGGCCTGTTTCTGAAGGGTGTGGGGTTCAATATTCTGTGGGGCTACGGGCTGGCACTGCTGGTAATGGGTCTGGCCTTTGGCGCATTCGCCGTGCTGCGCTTCCAGAAGAAGCTGGTGTGATACCATGTTTGGACGAATCGGCGCTCTCATTACCAAGGAATTCATCCAGTTGCGGCGTGACCTGTTCTTCGTGCTGCTGATCCTGCTCGGCGCGCCGTCCGAGATGTCAGCCGTTGCCTTCGCCACCGGGGCAGAGGTCACGAACTTACCCACCACGGTCTGCGACCACGACCACTCGCCGGAGAGCCGGGAGCTGGTGCAAAGCCTGGCAAACGTGGATACCTTCGAGATGATCGAGAGCTGTACCAGCACCGACGAGCTGACTGCCCTGCTCGACCGGGGGCAGGCCTATGTGGGTGTGACCATCCCTCCCAGGTTCGGCGCAGACCTTCGCGGCGGGGAAAACCGGGCCCAGGTGCAGGTGATCCTGAACGGTGCGGAATCGGCGGCAGCCAAGAAAGCCCAAAGCTCGATTAATGGGGCGGTAGCCCGTTACGTGGAGGACTACGCCGCGCGCTCAGGAAGAACATCCACAGCCGGAGCCATCCAGCCCAGCGCGCGGGTCTGGTATAACGAGGAGCTGCGCCAGGCCAACTACACCATTCCCTCCGAGCTGGGCTTCATTCTATACGTCATCGCGGTCTGGGTGGCCGCGCTGGGGATCGCCCGCGAGCGCGAGCTGGGCACGCTTGAGCAGCTCATGGTGACCCCGATCAGGAAAACCGAGCTGGTGATCGGCAAGTCGATACCCGCCGTGGCGGTCGGCTACTCCACCTTCCTGATGATGCTGGCGATGGTCGTCTTCGTCTTCAAAGTCCCGATGCGCGGCTCGCGTCTCCTGCTGCTGGTCCTGGCTTTCTTCTACATCCTGGTCGAGCTTCAGCGCGGGCTGCTGATCTCAGTCGTGGCC
>JARRJX010000092.1:0-6838 GCA_037388645.1 Chloroflexota bacterium | reverse complement strand
GCTTCAGCGCGGCCTGCTGATCTCGGTCGTGGCCAAAACCCAGCAGCAGGGGCTGCTGGCGGTGTTCCTGATGGCCTTCATCGATATGACCTTCTCCGGCTACGCTGTCCCGGTGGAGAGCATGCCCCCTGTTCTGCAAGCCATCTCGAACGTGTTCCCCATCCGCCACTGGATGATCATCATGCGCGGCATCATGCTCAAAGGCGTCGGGCTGGAGGTGGTCTGGCCGCACGTATTGATCATCGGCGGGCTGGGCGTAGTGCTGGCCGGGATGACGCTGCTTGCCTTCCGGCGGGCGCTGGGCGATTGACGTGATCTGAAGTCACCGAATCTTGCACCTTGACAACGCCGCCGGGGCGGCGATATAATATGAACGAACGTTCGTTCATTGCACCACTGCGAGGGCATGATGGAGTCAGCGGCCACCGAAAGCAAGCGCGGAGAGGACACCCGCCAATCGATACTCGACGCCGCCGAGAGGCTGTTCCTCAAACAGGGTTTCCATGGGACCAGCATGCGCCAGATCGCGCAGGAGGCCGGCGGGATCGCCGTCGGCGGCATCTACAACCACTTCGCCAGCAAGGAAACGATCTTCCTGGAGCTGGCCTCCGAGCGCAGCCCCTACGTCAAAATGAGCGAGGCCCTCGACCACCTTGAGGCCACCGACGCCAGGGGCATGATCGAAGAGATGATCCCCCGCTTCCAGTCGATTGTGCTGGAAAACGTCGACTTCTTCCAGCTCGCCATCATCGACGTGAACGAGCTGCACGGCACGACCATCCGGACGCTGGTCAGCAATGTGATCCCGCGCTTCCTGCAGTTCGGCCAGAGGCTTCGAGCGGCGGGCGGGCTTCGGGAAGAATTAGACCCCTACGTCATGCTGCGCATGATCGCCAGCATGCTGGCCGGGTACACGCTCACCAGCCTGATCGCCTTCTCCGATGGACACATCCAGATTGACGGCGTGCCCGACTATGACGAGGCGTTCTGGCACCACCAGATGGTCGACGTGCTGCTCAACGGCATCGCCGCGCCGGAGGAGAAGGGCCAATGACCGCCGCCCGTACGTTCGCCATCGTGCGCAAAGAGTTCATCCACATCCGGCGCGACCGGCGCACCCTGGCGCTGATCTTTCTGCTCCCGTTCATCCAGATGGTGCTGATGGGCTACGCGGCCACCACCGACATCAAGAACATCGGCACCGTCGTATTGGATGGCGACCGCAGTGCGGAGAGCCGCAACTTGATCCGCGCCTACCAGGCGACCGGCTATTTCGACATCAACTACCACGTCGACAGTGAAGCCGAGATGACCGCCCTGCTCGACCGGGGCGCGGTGCGGGCGGCGCTGGTCATCCCGGCGGCCTACGGGCAGCACCTGTTGGCCGGTGAGACGGTCGATGTGGGCTTCATTATCGACGGCTCAGACCCGACCGTCGCCAACAGCATCCGGGCGGCGGCCTTGCAGACCGGCCAGGCCCAGCGCCGGGCGCTGGCCGCCGGGGGAGGCGGCCTGGAGGTTCGCCCCAGTATATGGTATAACCCCGGCCTGGAAAGTGTGAACTTCATGATCCCGGCCCTGATGGGCATGATCATGCAGTTCCTCGCCACGATGCTCACCTCGATAGCGATTGTGCGCGAGCGCGAGCTGGGTACCATCGAGCAGTTGAGCGTCACGCCCATCCGCCCGGTCGAGCTGGTGGTGGGCAAGACCCTGCCCTACGTCATCGTCTCTTTTCTGGGCCTGGTCGAGGTGCTGCTCATCGGCGTGTTCTGGTTCAGGGTGCCGATCAACGGCAGCGTCAGCCTGCTGCTGGCCCTGTCCTCCCTGTTTTTACTGGGGTCGCTGGGCATCGGGATTTTGATCTCAAGCCTGGCCAGCACGCAGCAGGAGGCGATGTTGGTGAGCTTTTTGATCATGCTGCCCTCGATCTTCCTGTCGGGGTTCTTCTTCCCGCTGGAGGCGATGCCCTGGGCGCTGCGCATGCTGAGCTACCTGATCCCGCTGCGTTACATGCTGACCATCATCCGCGGGATCGTGCTCAAAGGCGTGGGGATGGCCGCCCTGCAAAGTGAGGTCGTGATATTAGCCACCTTTTCGGTGTTCATACTCATCCTGGCGTCCATTCGCTTCCGAAGCAACATCGCCTGAGCGCAGGAATGGAATCATTCGTTCAAAGTTCTTTAGAAATAGAATTGCTTCTGCGTAAATCAATTGATAGCACTGTGTAGACATGCCTGGAAACAACCATACCGAGATCATCATACAGACCGATAAGCTCCGCCGGGAGTTCGGCAAGACCATCGCCGTCGACGACCTGGACCTCTCGATCTACAAGGGCGAGATTTTTGGCCTGGTCGGGCCGGATGGCGCGGGCAAGACGACCACCCTGCGCCTGCTGGCCGCGATCATGGACCCGACCGACGGGTCGGCCACCGTCGACGGCTGCGATACCGTGCGCGAATCGGAGGCGATCAAAGAGCGGATCGGCTACATGGCCCAGGCCTTCAGTCTGTACGCCGACCTGTCCGTGATGGAGAATCTCAACTTCTTCGCCGACGTGTTCGGCGTGCCCAACAACGTGCGCAAGGAGCGGATCGAGCGCCTGCTTGAGTTCGCCCGGCTGACCGGTTTCCGCAAGCGCCGGGCGGGCAAGCTCTCCGGCGGGATGCAGAAGAAGCTGGGGCTGGCCTGCACGCTGATCCACGAGCCGCAGATTCTCTACCTGGACGAGCCGACCACCGGCGTCGACCCCGTCTCGCGCCGCGAGTTCTGGGACATCCTGACCAACCTGCACCTGCGCGGGGTGACGATCGTGGTCAGCACCCCCTACATGGACGAGGCCGAGCGCTGCTCGCGGGTGGGCCTGATGTACGAGGGCAAATTGATCGAGTGTGACACGCCGGAGGCCATCCGCAAGCGCGTGCCGGGCAAGGTGATCCAGTTCCTGCCCAGCGACCGGTTCAAGGCGCGCGCCGTCCTGCGCGACCTGCCGCAGATTCGTGAGGTGCAGTCGTTCGGCGAGCTGCTCAACGTCTTCGTCGACGACGTGTCGACCGGGGAGCAGGTGGTTCGGAACGCGCTCGGCGAGGCGGGCATCACCCTCTCCGCCGTGCGCCAGGTGGAGCCGAGAATGGAAGAGGCGTTTGTATCGTTGATCCGCCAGCGTGCCCGGCTTGCGGCGGCGGATCGGGCGGAAGACGCAGATGAGTGAGAAGCCGATGGAACACGAGGAGAACGGCCAGCGGGCGGACCAGCCCTGCGATGGCGACAACCACAACGCGATCGTCGTCGAGGGGCTGACCAAAGACTTCGGGAGCTTCCGGGCCGTCGATCACATCACCTTCTCCGTCCGGCGCGGGCAGATTTTCGGCTTCCTCGGCCCCAACGGCTCCGGCAAGACCACCACCATCCGCATGCTGCTGGGGCTGCTGCGCCCCTCAGACGGCGGCGCGCGCGTGCTCGGCTGCGACATCGTCCACTCGGCGGAGATGATCCGCCCCCGCCTGGGCTACATGTCCCAACGTTTCAGCCTGTACGACGACCTGACCGTGCTGGAGAACCTCCGCTTCTACGGGCGGACGTACGGACTGCACCGCAGCCAGCTGCGCGACCGGATCAGATTTGCAGTCGAGATGGCCGACTTGAAAGGGCGCGAGCACGAGCACACCAAGAATCTCTCAGGTGGGTGGCGGCAGCGGCTCGCGCTGGGCGCGGCGATCCTCCACGAGCCGGATTTGGTGTTCCTCGACGAGCCGACCGCCGGAGTCGACCCCGTCTCGCGCCGCGCCTTCTGGGATTTGCTCTACGAGATCAGCGAGCGCGGCATGACCATTTTCGTCACCACCCACTACATGGACGAGGCCGAGCACTGCGAGGAGCTGGCCTTCATCCACGACGGCCACATCATCGCGCACGGCTCTCCCCAGCACATCAAAGACACGATGATGAGCGGCCAGGTGCTTGAGTTGAACCCGGACGACCCCACCAGGGCGATGACCATCCTGGAAGAGGCGAACCACGACGGCGGGCTGTCCGTCGAGGAGATCGCCCTGTACGGCTCCCAGTTACACGTGATCGGCCAGGACGTCGGGGCGCACGTCGACTCGATTGCCAGGCTGCTGCGCGAGGGCGGCCTCGACCCAGGCCGGGCCGAGATCATCGCCCCTTCGTTGGAAGACGTATTTATCTCCTGTATTCGCAGGGAAGAGTGACCATGACTATTCTACCGGTTAATCCAGACATCAGGGCGAAGACATGAACAGACGACGAGTGATCATCGGGGGCGTGTTGATCGCCCTGCTGTTGGGGGGCGCGGCTGCCGCCTACCTGTACTTCAGCGGCAGCACCCAGGCCCGCGACGAGCTGCTGTCCCAGCTTGACATTCAGACCGGCCCGGCAGAGGGCCAGTTGCTCGTCTCCGGCTTCATAGAGGCCGACGAAGTGGAGGTCGCCGCCGAGATCGCCGGGCGGGTCGCCGAGCTTCCCTTCGACAAGGGGGACGAGGTCGAGGCGGGTGACGTGCTCGTCCGGATCGATCCGGCCCTGTTGGAGGCGCAGCGGGCGATCACCCAGGCCCAGCTCGACCTGGCCAAGGCCCAGCGCGACCTGGTGCGGGCGGGCGCTCGCCAGGAGGTGATCGACCAGGCGCGGGCCCAGGTGGACATCGCCCAGGCGTCGCTCGAAGGGGCGCAGGTCGTCCTGGGCGACGCGGCGGCCCTGCGCAACGACCCGCAGGACATCCAGGTGCAGATCGCCCAGGCGCAGACCCAGTTGGCGGTCGCCCAGCAGCAGGTAGGCGCGGCTCAGGTCAGCGTCACCGCAGCGGAGCGCTCGCGCCAGCTTTTCTACGACGCGCTGGCGAACTTACAGGCGATACGCGACCGTTATGGCTGGAATTGGGCGGGCGCGCCAGCCCAGGACGGCCCCGGCCTGGAAGCTGCCCAATCCCCCCGCCGGGTGGATGAAGCCTATGCCAACCTGAACAGCGCCCTCGAATCCGCGCAGGGCGCGCAGGCGCTGCTCGACGCGCTGGCGACCTTCGAAGGCGACCCCCAGGCGTACCAGGCCCAGGTGATCGACGCGCAGACCTCGGTCACCACCGCCCAGGCGGCGCTCGACCGGGCGATGGCCGACCTGGCCGACCTGGAAGCCGGGCCGACCGAGGAAGAGCTGGCCGTGGCCAATGCCCAGGTGGACCAGATCGAGGCGTCGCTGGGCGTGATCGACGAGCGGATCGGGCAGCTCACGATCACCGCGCCGATCAACGGCGTCGTGCTGGAGGAGTCGATCCACGTCGGCGAGCTGGCTTCGCCGGGCGGCGCGATCATCACCCTGGCCGACCTCGACACGGTGAAGCTGACCGTCTACATCCCGGAGGCGCAGCTCGACCTGGTCGCCCTCAACCAGCCCGCCAGCGTGTCCGTCGACTCGTTCCCCGACCGCACTTTCGAGGGCATCGTGACCCAGATCGCGAACCAGGCCGAGTTCACGCCGCGCAACGTCCAGACGCGCGAGGAGCGGGTCAACCTGGTCTTCGCCGTGAAGATCACGCTCGACAACCCCGACCACGCGCTCAAGCCCGGCATGCCCGCCGATGCGCTGTTCACACCCTGACGATGGAGCGAGTTGAGATGTATAAAGGCAGCACGAAGCTGATAAGTACCGTATTTAGCCTGGCCGCGCTCGCCCTCACCGCCTGTGCGGCGCTGGGCCAGGCCCCGCCCGGCCAGCCGGAAGGCCAGGACCCAGCCGCCCAGTTAGCGCCGATTGAGGCGTCAGGCTTCATCGAGTCCGAGGAGGTCAACGTCGTCTCGGAGGTCAGCGGGCGGGTGGACCAGGTGCTGGCCGACGAGGCCGACGAGGTGACCGGTGGGCAGGTGGTCGTCCGGCTGGACGATGGCCTGCTCCAGGCGCAGCGTGCGCAGGCTCAGGCCGCCGTCGAGGTGGCCCGTGCCGACCTGGCCCAGATCGTCGCCGGGGCCACCGCCGAGCAGGTCGCCGCCGCCCAGGCCGCCCTGGACGAGGCGCAGGCGCAGCTTGCCGGGGTGCAGTGGTCGTATTCGCAGGCGGCCTCCACCGTCGCCAACCCCCACGGCATCGACGTGCAGATCACCTCCGCGCAGACCGCCCTCGGCCTGGCCGAGCAGCAGATCGAGCTGCTCCGGGCCAAGCTGGAGGAGGAGCGCATGCACCTCGATTGGCTCAACCACGCCGACCCGCGTGACAACCTGGCGATTGAGTTCCAGGAATACACCGTCCAGATCGCCGAAGCGAACCTGCGGGCCGCCGAGGCGCAGTACCAGGGCGCGCAGCACGAGCTTGAGTTGTTGCAGGCCCAGCGCGAGCGCCCCCTGGCGGAGATGCTCCAGCGCGATCAGGTAGGCCGCCAGATCGGAGTCGCGGAGGGGCAGGTCGCCTTGCAGCAGGCGCAGCTTGACCTGGTCGAGAACGGCCCGCGCAGCGAGGAGATCGCCATCGCCCGGTCGCAGGTGTCGCTGGCCGAGGCCCAGGTCGGCCTGATCGACGCCCAGTTGAGGCAGCTCACCCTCGAAGCCCCCATCGACGGCACGATCACCACCCGCACCGTCGACCCCGGCGAGACGGCCCAGCCCGGCATCCCTCTGCTCACCATCGCCAACCTGCGAACGCTCAAGCTGGTCGTTTACATCCCGGAGACTCAGTACGGGCGCGTCCAGCTTGGCGCAGAGGTCGACGTGTCGGTCGATTCCTATCCAGGCCAGACCTTCCCCGGCGAGGTGGTGTTCATCGCCGGGCAGGCGGAGTTCACCCCCCAGAACGTGCAGACCGAGGAGGAGCGGGTCAACCTGGTCTTCGC
>JARRJX010000091.1:0-6842 GCA_037388645.1 Chloroflexota bacterium | reverse complement strand
TCCATTCGTTTTTAACCCCCGGTTGTTCTATCAACATCACTCAGTCGATGGCTGCGTTGGGCAAGCTCCGGATCATCCCCGCGCCAACCAACCCCGCAATGAGCGACCCGCTCAGGATGCCCACCTTGGCGACGGCCAGCAGGCCGTCTGAGGGGAAGGCCAGATTGGCGATGAACAGCGACATCGTAAACCCGATCCCGGCCAGGAAACCCGCCCCCAGGATGTGCCGCATGCTGACACCCTGGGGAAGCTCGGCCAGCCCAAAGCGAACCGCCAGCCACGAGAACAGGCTGATCCCCGCCGACTTGCCAACCACCAGCCCGATCACGATTCCGAGGCTGACTGGGCTGCCGAACGCCGCCAGCAAATCCTGACCAACCAGCGCCACTCCGGCGTTCGCCAGCGCAAAGATCGGCATGATGAGGTAGATCACCCAGGGGTGCAGTTGGTGCTCCAACCGCTGCAGTGGCGACTCGACGCTCTCGCTCGCCAGTTCAAGGATGCGGGCGGCGGCTTGCTTGCCCCGCTCGGCGCTCCTCCCTTCCTCGCAGCAGGCATCCTCATAATCCTGAAGGGCAGCCCGGCTCATCGCCAGGAAGGACTCGGTATCCACCTTCGTGCGGGCGGGGATCGTCATCGCCACCAGCACACCCGCGATGGTGGCGTGCACCCCGGAGTACAGAAATGCCAACCACAGCCCCACACCCAGCACGGCGTAAGGGAGCGGTTTGCTCACACCCGCCAGGTTCAGGGCTACCAGCAGCAGCATGATCACACCGGCAGCCGCCAGGCTTGCCCATGCTATCTCTGACGTGTAGAACAGCGCGATCACCAACACCGCGCCGATGTCATCCACAATCGCCAGCGCCGTTACAAACACCTTGAGTGCCAGCGGGGCGCGCGTCCCCAGCAGCGCCAGCACGCCCAGCGTAAAGGCGATGTCGGTCGCCATCGGGATTCCCCAGCCAGCCGCGCCTTCTGTTCCGGCGTTGACCAGCGCATAGATCAGCGCAGGCGCGACCATCCCCCCGACAGCAGCGGCCAGCGGCAGTGCTGCCCGGCGGAGCGATGCCAGCTCGCCAGCCAGCACCTCTCGCTTGATCTCCAGCCCCACCACAAAGAAGAAGATCGCCATCAGGCCGTCATTGATCCACAGGATCAGGTTCTTCGAGAGCGCCCAGCTTCCAAAGCCGAACGTCATCTTCTTTTGCCACAGGCTGAAGTACGACTCAGCCCAGGCCGAGTTAGCCCAGAACAGCGCGAAGGCAGTCATCAGGATTAGCAGGATGCCGCCCGTCGCCTCCAGGTGAATAAACTCCTGAAAGATAGTCTTCAGCCCGTTGGCGGGTGACTTAGTAAACTCGTGTTTCAGTTGGCCCATATCGAGCATCTCCCCGGTGCCTCCTTACGGGTTCATATGCTTTACTGGCTTAAAGCCGAGTCAACATCTGTTGGCAGAATGCCAGCCTACAAGAAGATCAAGAAGATAAAGCATAATCAATCGTAGTTCAACACCTCGCGCACGGGCAGGCCCACCGCCCGGCGCGCCGGGAGATAGCTGGACACGCCCGCGATCAGCAGGGCCAGCGCCAGCCACAACAGCAGGCCCGCCAGCGAGAAGTGGAAGGTGAGCGGCTCCCCGCCAAAGGCGATCCCCACCCCATCGCTGAGCAGCTTGCTGAGCGGCAGCGTCACCACCAGCGCCAGCACGGCGCTCATCAGCCCGATCGCGATCCCCTCGGCCATCACGATCCGCCGCACCGCCCCATCCGAGGCCCCGATCGCGCGCAGCACGCCGATCTCCCGCACGCGCTCCAGCACGTTCAGGCTCATCGTGCCCGCCAGCCCCATCCCGCCTACGAAGGCCAACAGAAAGGCCAGCATCAGCAAAAAGACAGTCAGGAAATTGAAGCGCATCTCGAAGGTGTCCACGAAATCGCTGCGCGTGGTGGTCGAAGTGACTTCCACACCCGCTTTTTTGAGCCGGTCCTCGACCGCCATCCCGACCCGCGCCTGCAAGGCCGCGTCGCGGCGGGGCAGCCGGAGCAGCACCCGGTTCGCCAGCCCGACCTGGTTGGTCGCCCGCGCCAGGTCATCGTAACCAACGTAGATCAGCGGCGTGCTGTACTGCTTGGTGACCACCCCCACCACCTGCCACTCGGAGTCGTCGTCGTTGATGTCGAGCACGATCGTGTCCCCGACCGCCACGTCCGGCTCCTCGCGCAGGAAGTCGGTGTTCACCACCAGCTTATAGCGGTCGCCCGGCTCCACCCAGCGCCCCTCGACCAGCTCCGGCTGCAAAAAGCCCGACTCGACCGGCACGCCGAGCAGCAGGTAGTCGGCGCTCTCGCCCTGGCCCTGGCGCACCCGCGCTGCGCCCACCTGGAGCCAGCCCTCGACCGCCTCGACATCCGCCACCCGGTCCGCCTCCCGCTCCAGCTGCGTGATCCGGTAGGGGCCGCCCAGGTCGATGCTCAGGTCGTAGCCGTAATAAACCAGCGCCTGCTCGAACGAAGCGAACAGCGAATTGCGCACGCTCAGCACGGCGACGAAGATCGCCCCGGCCAGGGTGAGCGTGCTGAGCGTCAGGGCGAGCCGCCCCTTGCGCCGGAAGGTGTTGCGGAAGGCCAACGCCAGCGGGGCCGGGAAGGCGCGCACCTGGCGGATCAGCCTGTCGAGCCACGATTCGCGGGCGGCGCTGGCCGCCCCCAACCCGCGCGATCCGATTGCCTCACGCACCGTGATGCGCGTCCCATAGCCAATTGGGATCAGCGCCGCGCCGACCGGCACCAGCAGCCCGACCGCCACCTCAAGCGCCAGCACGATGGGTGGCAGGCCGGTGGTCAGGATGTCGAAGTTGCTGACCTGCGCCACGTATGCGGTGAACGCCTGGCTGCCCAGCGCGGCCAGCGGCACGGCCACGATCAGCGAGAGCGTCCCATAGACCGCCACCGACGCCAGGTAAATCTCCCTGATCTGGCGGGTGCGCCCGCCCATCGCCTTCATCACGCCGATCTGCTGAAGCTGGCGGGTGATCGTGGCCGCGACGGTGTTGGCGACCAGCGCGCTGCTCAGCAGCAGCGAGAACACCCCCACCACCGCCAGCACGCCCAGCAGCGCCTCGATGATCACCGTCAGGAACGACTCGCCGGGGGTGGGGATCGTCGTGGAATAGACCGTCAGCCCCGCCCTCTCGATCACCCGGTCTTTCACGTCGGTCACCACCGCCCGAATGTGCTCCTCGTCTAATGGGTCGTCGGCGACCGTCAGGTAGAGCGTGTCGTACAGGCGCGGCTCGCCCAGGTATTCCATCGTATCGAAGGTCACGTAGCCGAAGGCGATCTCGCTGTTCCCGGCGGGCGGCTGGTGCAGGTCATGGGCCGTCCCGCCCACGACGAGCTGGTATTTCTCCCCGTCGGGCATCTCGACCGCCAGCGGGTCGCCCTCGCGCAGCCCCAGGGAGGCAGCATACGACCGCTCGATCAGCACCTCACGGGTGAGCGGCGGCCACGATCCGCTCTGGGGCGTGAAGCGGCTGATCGCCATGTCGTTGAAATCCTCGACCGCCTGGAGGTTGAGGTTATACAGCCTGCCGTCGATCGTCACCCTGGTGAGGACGTTGCGGCGTCCCTCCGCCCCGCTGACCTCGCGCATCCCGGCCACCGCCCGCACCAGGCCGTCGTCGAACGGCTCGACGCTGAGCGTTGCGCTGGCCGGGTTGGTCGCCAGGTAGGCGCTGTTCAGGTCGTCGAGCAGCACGATCCAGGCGTTGGCGATTGTCCCCACGGTGAACACGCCCACCGCAATCGAGAGCACCACCAGGACGGTGCGGGCCTTGTTCAGCCACAGCTCGCGGGCCACGTTGATCCATCTGACGCCGATCATCGGGCGGGTTTACAACCTCTCTCCAATACAATCACACAATCCCAAACAGATACCCGATAAATTATAGACAATATATTGACAAAATGCAAACCACCGCCCCACAATGAATCTCCCCCTCACCGAGTTTTCCTGCGATATGGAATGCCCGCTGCCGCCCCCGTTGACAGCGCCCCCGCCGCGCGTTAAGATTCCGCCCGCTGCCGCGATCTCTCGGCAAACCTTAGCTTTTCTAGAAAATCTTCCTCAGGAGTCCGTCCGTGCCCTTATTCATGATCGTCTGGCTGCCGCTCACCATCCTGACCGTGGGCGTGCTGTTCGTCGCCCGGCCCAGCCGCCACGTAAGCTGGCTGGCGATGGTCGCGCTGCTCACCGCCTTCGCGGCCTGGGTCTCGCTGCCCAACAACCCCGGCATACACCTCGATACCAACGGCGACGGCGTGCCGAACATCAACATCAACATCGCCATCCGCCAGGGCCTCGACCTGGCCGGTGGGGTCAAGGTGCTGCTGGAGGCCGACCTGCCCGAAGGCACCGACCTGCCCGCCGGGGCAATGAATGAGGTGCGGCACATCGTCGAGAGCCGGATCGACAGCCTGGGCGCGCTGGAGCCGGTGATCCAGCTCCAGGGCGAGCGCCGCCTGATCGTGGAGATCCCCGGCTACGAAGACCCGGAGAGCGCGGTCAACCTGATCCGCAGCACGGCCCAGCTTGAGTTCGTCGAGTTCACCGTCCCCCTCGCCCCCGGCACCGCGATCACCACCGACCATGCGCTGGAGGCCGCCGGGAAAACCGTGGCCCAGGCTGAGGCCGAGGGCGAGACGGTCTACCACACCGTGATGACCGGCGAAGTCCTGCAAACCGCCGTCGTGCAGACCGACCCGCAGTACGGCACGCCGGTCGTCGGCTTCACCCTCACCCCGGAAGGCTCCCAGATTTTCGGCGATTACACCGCCGCGCACGTCGGCGACATCCTGGGCATCGTCCTGGACGGGGTGGTGATCTCCTCCCCGCGCATCAGCACCGGCATCACCGGCGGCCAGGGCGTGATCACCGGCGACTTTACCCGGGACGAGGCCACCCAGCTCGCCACCCAGCTTCGCTACGGCGCGCTGCCCGTGCCGCTCCGGGTGGATTCGACCAGCACCGTAGGCCCCACCCTCGGCCAGATTTCGGTTCAGGAGAGCATCCGGGCCGGGATCATCGGCATCGCCGTCGTGCTGCTCTTCATGCTGATCTACTACCGGCTGCCGGGGCTGGCGGCGGCCCTCGCCCTGATCGTCTTCGCCCTGCTCAACCTGATGATCTACAAGCTCGTGCCGGTCACGATGACCCTGCCCGCCATCACCGGCTTCCTGATCTCGGTCGGCACGGCGGTCGACGGCAACATCCTGATCTTCGAGCGCATGAAGGAGGAATTACGCGGCGGGCGGACGCCCGACCGGGCTGTGCAGGCCGGGTTCGAGCGAGCCTTCCCCTCGATCCGCGACTCCAACCTCTCGACGATCATTATCTGCGCCGTCCTGTACGCCTTCGGCACCAGCTTTGGCGCGGGCGCGGTGCGCGGCTTCGCCGTCACCCTGGCCCTGGGTCTGGTCGTCAACCTGTTCACCGCGATCATCGTCACCCGCACCTTCCTGCACTTCATCCTGCTCCCCCTGCCCGAAGACACGCTCTCCGAGCGGCGCTGGGTGCTGGGATTGTAGAGGCTCTCTTATGTTTAACTTTGCCGAACGACGCCGCCTGTACTACCTGATCTCCGCCTCGGTGATCGTGCCGGGGATCATCGCCATGATCTACTCGACGATCACCTTTGGCGCTCCGGTGCGGCTCAGTATCGACTTCAAAGGCGGCAGCCTGTACGTCGTCACCTTCGAGAAGCCGGCCACCGAGACCCAGATCCGCAGCGTGTACGCCGACTACGGCCAGCCGGACGCCCAGATCCAGGAGTTGGGCAACGACGGCCTGCACTGGCAGGTGCGGGCCGGTGACCTGACACCCGCCCAGCAGTCGGACCTGATCGCCCAGCTGCAGGCGGAGGTCGCGCCGATTGACTCCAACCAATCCAGCCTGGACGTGGTCTCGCCCTCCATCGGGAGCGAGGTGACGACTGCGGCCATCCTGGCCGTGATCGCGGCGGCGGTGATCATCATGGGCTTCATCTGGTTCGCCTTCCGGCGTGTGCCGAACGCGCTGCGCTATGGAGCGTGCGCCATCTTCGCCATGATCCACGACGTGCTGGTCACGATGGGCATGATGTCCATCCTGGGGATTTTCCTCGGCTGGGAGGTCGACGCCCTGTTCCTGACGGCGGTGCTGACCGTGGTCGGCTTCTCCGTGCAGGACAGCATCGTGGTGTTCGACCGCATCCGCGAGAACCTGCCGCGCTACCGCCACGATCCCTACGAGCGGGTGGTCAACCGCTCGATCCTGGAGACCATTCACCGCTCGCTGGCGACCCAGCTCAACGCGATCTTCATCATGGTCGCCATCCTGCTGTTCGGCGGCGCGACGATCAAGCAGTTCATCGCCATCCTGCTGATCGGCCTGATCAGCGGCACCTACTCCTCGATCTTCAACGCCGTGCCGCTGCTCGTCTCCTGGGAGAAGGGCGAGCTGCCTTTTACCAAGCGGCTGCGCGCGGCGGCATAGGCATAATTCCCACAGTCGTCGGTCACCGCCTTTGTGGGCCAGAGAGCTATCCAGGTCTGAAAGAGTGGAGAGCAGAGACAATGGCTGATCGAGATTCGAAGGGAACCTGCCGCTTTTGCGGCCAATCGTACAGCGGGAGCGGGATAGCGCGTCATCTCAAGACCTGTGCCAAACGCCGGGAGCAGCAGGATAAGCCGCTCGGCAAGGGGCAAGGCAAGGCGAAAGACACGCCCATCTATCACATCCAGGTAGAGGGCACCTATCTCCCCATGTACTGGATGCATCTCGAAGTGCCGGGCTTTCTCAAG
>JARRJX010000090.1:0-12228 GCA_037388645.1 Chloroflexota bacterium | reverse complement strand
CTCCACCTGGGGTTTAACACCTACTTCCTGTACATCGTCGGGCCGCAGGTAGAGCGCAGCTATGGCACGCTGCGCTTCGCCGCGATCTACTTCCTCTCCGGGTTCGCCGGGTCAATCGCCAGCTTTGCGCTCACCGCCTCGCCGTCTATCGGCGCGTCGGGGGCGCTGTTCGGCGTGATCGGGGCTTTGATCCCGCTCCTGTACCAGAACCGGAAGGTGCTGGGCAACACCCGGCGTCAGATCACGAGCATCGTCGAGGTGATCGCCATCAACCTGCTGATCGGCCTCTCCCCCGGCATCGACAACTGGGGGCACGTCGGCGGCCTGCTGGGCGGGCTGGCCCTCTCCTGGATGGCGACGCCCCGCTACAAAATCCAGTCGGTCGACGAAACCCGCGTGCGCGTCGAGGATGTCTCCTCGCCCACCATGGCCTGGACGGCGACGGTGGTGGTGGGTGGGGCGCTGGTTGGGCTTGCCATGCTGCTGATCTCGCTGAAGGGCGGATAATATCTGCGCCAACCTGGCAGTTGACGTGATACAATAGATTCATCGCGTATGGTGCATACACGACACCGACTGACCCATCGTGGAGCAAGCGAGGCCGGTATGTCCAATTCAGTCACCGATATTCGCCCGTCGCCTATCGCCGGGAAATGGTACCCCGGCACGTTTCACCACCTGGCGGAGGTGGTCGACGAGATGCTCGACCACGCGCCTGATGTCGCCCTGACAGGGAAGGTGGTCGGGCTGGTCGTGCCCCACGCCGGGTACCTTTATTCGGGGGCAATCGCCGCCCGCGCCTTCCGGCTGGTGCGGTCGGGAGCCTTCGAGCGAGTCGTCGTGCTCTCCCCCCTGCACCAGTACCACGACGCCCCGCTGGTCACCACCGCTCACCACGCCTACCAGACGCCGCTCGGCGTGGTGCCCGTCGACCGCGGCTTCCTGGACGCGCTGGGCCAGCACGTCCCACTCGCCGCCGCCCGCTTCGACCAGGAGCACGCCGTCGAGATCGAGCTGCCTTTCTTACAGCGCGCCCTGGAGGAAGGATTCTCCCTCGTCCCCCTGATGCTGCGTGACCAGAGCTATTCGTTCACCCGGCAGTTGGGCCAGGCGCTGGCCCAGGCAATCGGCCCCGGCGGCTCGACTCTGCTCGTCGCCAGCAGCGATCTGTCACACTTTTATACCCAGTCTCACGCCGAGCGGCTCGACCGGGTGGTGCTGGACAACCTGAAATCCTTCGATCCCCAGGGCCTCATCCGCGCCGACGAGGAAGGGCGGGGGCTGGCCTGCGGGCGGGGCGCGATAGCCAGCGTCCTGGTTGCGGCGCGGCTGCTGGGTGGCGACCGGGTCCAGATCGTCGGGTACAGCACCTCCGCCGCCGTGACCGGGGACACCCAGCGGGTGGTCGGTTATGGCGCGGCGGTCATCACCGCCCCCGCCTCCGGAGCAGGCGCGCCCCACAACCCACCTTCGCACTGACACCAGCCACCGATCCAAAAAGAGCGACCGGATGATCGCTCTCTGTCATGGCTGAATCCGACAAAAACCCTAATCGCCCATTCGGACGTGCAGCACGCTGCTCCAGGGGCCAGCCTCGTCGTCTCGCCCGGCCCGCACCCGGTAAAACAGCTCGCCCGTCCGCTTGAAGCGCGGACGCCAGCTCGTCTCCTCCCCCCTGATCCGCACCTCGCGGTGCGGCTTGAAGTCCGGATCGCGCGATTCCTGCAAGATGTAGTGCGTCGCGCCCCGGCTCTCCGTCCACACCAGCATGGGGCGGCTGCGCTCGTCCACGTAGCTGAGGTCGAGGATCGGGGTGAGCAGCCCCCTGGATGTCGGCCTGTTCAGGTCGTCGGCCAGCGCCTCCTCCATCCAGGGAGGTTCCTCAAAAAAACCGGGGAGCGCCTCCTCCCGGTCGTCATCCGGGGGGAGGTCGACTTCGGCAGGCGCTTGCTCGACGGCTTCTTCGGGTTCTCGCTCGTCTTCCACCACCGGCGCTTCGACCGTCTCCGCAGGCTCAACGGGGAGCGGCGTCAGGGGGCGCGAGGCCATCCCGTTGCCGGACAGCGCGCCCAGCCCGCCCGCGGGCACGATCGGACGCCACTCGATCACCGGGCCTTCGGCAGGCGGCGGGCTGATCTGGGCCGGGACGCTCGCCGTCCCGATTGATGGCGGAGCGGGCGGTGGCACCGGGGGCGGCGAGATCGCCGGGGACGGCGCAGGCGCGGCCTGTTCCGCCGCAGCAGGCTGGGTTGCCTGCTTTGACTGGGCAGGCTCCGGCTCCGGCGCGGGGGTGGGCGAGAGGATCGGGGAGGAGCGCGGCGCGGCGTCGGGCAGGCCCTCTTTAGGCAGCGCGATCGGCTGCCAGACGCTCACCACCTCGGCGAGCTTCTCCTGGTGATACACGTCGTAGATCGCGTCGTACCAGTCCTGCATGCGGGGGCAGTCTTCGAGCGTCTCCGACTCCCACGCCTGGGCGAGCAGGTCGCCCAGGGCCGGGTGGGTGTCGGCCAGCACCTGGTACATCAGCCGGTAGCGTGGGCTGTCCACCTGCATCTCGTTCGCGGCGAAGTAATGCTCCTCCTCGGCCTTTTTCCTGATCTCCGCCACGTGCCAGGCCGCCATCTCCGCCAGGATCACCGCCCCGGCGAACCGGTCGCTGTACGGCCCCCACAGGCCCTCTGAGGCCGTCTGATGGGCGTAACCATCCGTACCGGCGGGCAGCGCACCGGGCGGCGAGAACCCCGGCGCGTAGAGGTCTTCCACGTCGATCAGGTGGGCCGTCCCGGCGCGGGCGGTATCGTTCCAGTTGACGATCACGTTCGCGGCGGCGATGTCGCCGTGCGCCAGCCCCGATTCCTCCAGCGCGGCCAGCACCTGCGCGGTGGCGTTTGCGATGCCAATCGCCTGCAAACGGCTGAGCGGTCTCATCCCGATGATGATGTCATACCAGGTCGAGCCGACGATCCAGGGCATCAGGACGGCGTATTCCAGGTCGGGGTAATCGTCCAGCGCGTCGCGGTGGGTGGGGTAATGCAGGCATTCGCGCGCGCAGACCTCCAGCCCCGGCCAGGCAGCGAAGCGGGCCAGCGCATCGCACACGTCGACCAGGGCAGATACCCGGTAAGCCTCCTTGAACTTCTTGAGCGCGTAGCGCGCCCCGTTGCCGCCCTGGGCCACCTGGTAAACAAACGCCTTCCGCCCCTCCTGCCCAAAGGCGAAGGTCGGGACGGCGGGGTGCGGCATCACCCGGTAGGTCTGCCCGCCGATGACCACGCTGTCGTGGGGCGATGGGTTGAATTCAGCCATGTTTTTTGCTCTCAGCCTTTTTTACTCGTCGCTACCAATAAGTTTGATCGATGCATCCGCGCCGGGCGGCTAACGAACCTCCACCACCAGCGTCTCGCTCCACATGCTGGCCTCGTCCTGCTCGTCGACCGCCTTCACGCGGTAGTAATAGCGCCCCGCCGAGCGGCCCGCCAGCGCGACCTTCTGGCTGGGGTGGAAGATGCGCGTGGCGCGCACCCCTTCCGGCTTGAATTCGGGCGTTGGCGATTCTTGCAGCTCGTAATAGACCGAGCCGGGCACGCCCGCCCAGGCGATCTCGTACATCGTGTCCGCCCGCACCGGGTCGAGCGGCCACAGGCGCGGCGCGCTCGGCCTGCGGACCATGATCGCCACGCTGTTGCTGGGCGGGCCTTGCTGCACGCCCAGGCAGGCCCGCACCCGGAACCAGTAGCGCCCCTTGGCCGGGGGGTGGAAGGTGATCCGCGTGCCCTCGACCTTCGACGTGACCAGCTCGCCGAACCCGCGCTCGCGGGACGCTTCGAGCAGGTAATGGGTCGCCCCCTCGACCGCGTTCCATTGCAGCCTGGCCGCCCCGGTGGGGTCGCTCTCCGGCGGGGCGAGGCGCGGCGCGTCCAGCGCGTCGGTGACGACCGTCAGCGGGGCGCTCTCCTGCCACTCGCTCCCCACACCCGGCAGCTCCGCCCGGACGCGGAAGTCCAGCGTATCGGCCTTGGGCGGGAGCGGCAGCTCGTGCTGCATGTCGACGCCGCGATATACCTCATCATAGGAGGCCCCGCGCCCGCTCCCCACGCGCATCTCGACGACGTACGTCGCCCGCCCGCCGACCGCCCCCCAGGTCAGCGCCACCCGCTGATCGGCGATCAGCTTCGCTTCCAGCCAGGCGGGCTTGTCCGGCTCAATGGCGATCCGCCCGGCGCTGCTCCACGGGCCGCGCCCGCCGGAGTTGCTCCCGCAGACCCGGAAGAACAACTGCCCCGGCTCCTGCCGGATCAGCGTCAGCTCCCGCTCGGCGAGGTTCTGGATGCGCGCGTGGTGGAACTCCTCGTCCTCGGATATCTCCACCCGGTATTCCGCCGCCCGCGGCACCTCTGTCCATGTCAGGCGCACCACGTGATCGTCGTCCGGCCCTGCGATGGCGAGCGTGGGCGTATCATCAGGCGGGGGCGGCGCGACGATTGCAAGCTGCTCGTTGCTCCACTCGCTACACCCGAAGTCGTGGCAGGCCCGCACCCGGTAGACGTACTCGCCCGTTTCCTGGTCTTCGACCTGGTAGCGCGTCTCCTCCAGTTGAATGATCTCGGTCGTGTCACGCTCCCGCTCGGATTCCTCCAGCTCGTAGCGTTTTGCGCCCGGCACGGGCTGCCAGCGCAGCTCGTAGGAGCCGCGCCTGTGCTCGAAGGCCACCGCCGAGAGCAGCGGCGTGGGCGGCACCGGCACCGTGACCTCGACCTTCTGCACCTCGCTCCACGGGCTGGAGCCGCCGTCCGAAGTGGCCTGCACCCGGTAGTAATAGGTGCCGGGCGACTGGCTGCGCGGCAGCGCCCAGGTCGTGCCGCGCCCGGAATAGACGGCCTGTTTCTCCTCAAAATCCGGCGAGGCGGCCTGCTCCAGCGTGTATTCCAGCGAGTCGCCCTCGTCCGACCAGTTCAGCGTCGGCGTCCCGCCTGGCGCAACCGGCTCCAGGCTCGGCGCGGCGGGCACCGGGTAAGCCACCCTGGTCTGGCGCAGCTCGCTCCACGGGGTGACGATCCCGCGCCGGTTCACCGCCCGCACCCGGTAATAATAGTGGCCCGGCTCCTGGCTCCCCGCCGGACGCCAGCTCAGGTCGCCCGCCGGGACTTCGATCACGCGCGAATCGCTCAGCGCCGGGTTGCTCGCCTCCTGGATCATGAAGCGCGCTTTGCCGTGCCCGGTCCAGTTCCAGCGCAGTTCGTAGCTGTCCGCGCCGGTCGGGTTCCAGATTTGCTCCAGCGAGGGGCGCTCGGCGTTCGGGTCGGGCAGGGCCGGGTCGGGGTGCCCTTCGTAGCGCGGCGTGCGCAGCACCACGTCGATCAGCGCCACGTCGTCCGAGGTGGGCAGCCGCGCGCCCGCGCTGATCTCGCGGTCGAGCAGGCTGTCGGCGTAGTCGAGCAGCTTCGCGCCGTGGGCGGACAGCCCATCGGTGAAGGCCGCCACCCGCCCCACGCCCTTCAATTCGTGCATCCAGGCCCCGACCTGCCCGCGCGTCCCGTGCACCGTCGACCAGCGGTTGGCGTTCTCCCACTTCCCGCCAATGTCGATCTGCTGGCCCTCCTCGTCCAGGGCGTAGACCTGCGTATCGCCCATCCACAGGATCGACACCAGCCCATCGGGGATCGTCGGGCCGGGGTGGTCGATCCGGGCGGCGGCGAAGATCGCCTCGCTGCCGTAGGCGCGCTGCGCTTCCAATGCCTGGCGCACCAGCCCGGTGATCTCCTCCGGGATTTCGTACGCCTCGACCTCGTGCTGGGCCTGTTTTTGCAGCTTGTTGAGGAAGCTCCCGGCGGCTTCCATCAGCGCCGCCTGCCCGCCGACGTAGGCGATGTCCAGCGACCAGAGCCAGTCGAGCAGCCCATCGCCCAGGATGCGCGCCGCCAGGTTCCCGCAGAAGGACGAGCCGACGCCGTCACACACGGCGAAGGCCAGCCGCTGGTCGTTGTGGCGGAAGCACAGGTAATCCTGCCCCTCGATCTGGTTCGCCATGCTGTCGCTTGAGCGCGAATAGGCGAAGCGCACGTAGGCTTCCGGCGCGGAGACGAACGTCACCGGCGTCTCGATTGCCTGCGGCACCTGCTGGGTGCGGATGGGTACGGTCTCTGATCGGCCAAAAAATGTCATGATGAATATTTATTCCAGGTTCGTTTTAACGCAGTTCACTTGATTATACCCGCCTGAGCGCGCGCTACTTGATCCAGTTGCTCAGCAGCGACCATTCGAAGGCGAAAAACACTGCGTAACAGCACAGCACCACCAGCAGCAGCGCGGCGGTCACCACCCGCCTGCATCCCACCCGGTTGGCGGGCAGCGGCCAGCGAGGCCCCTCGGCAGGCTCGATCAGGTCCGGCTCCAGCGGCGTGGAGCCACTGGGGCGCAGCGCGTCCAGCTTCTCCACCTCCGGCTCGCCCTCGTCAAGCTCCGCCAGGTCTATCGGGGCCCAGCTTTCCACCGGGTCGCGTGGGAGGTCGTCCAGCAGGTCGTACCAGGTTTGCAGGGGCGGGCAGTCCTCCAGCGAGCGCGAGCGCCACGCCTGGGCGAACGCCTCGGCAAAGCCGGGGTGGTAAATCTCCAGCACGGAGTTCAACAGCTCGAAACGCTCGCCATCGCGCTGAAGCTCGCCAGGCGCGAAGTAGCTCTCGCCATAGGCGGCCTTGCGCACGTCCGGGTGCGCCCAGCCGAGCATCTCGGCCATCAACACCGCCCCGGCGAAGCGGTCGCCCAGCGGCCCCCACTGCCCGGTCTCGGCCACCTCGCGGTGCTGGTAGCCCATCGTCCCGGCGGGCACCAGCGGCGGCGGGGTCAGCCACGGGTTCTGCAAAAAGTCGAACCAGGTGTAGCCCTCGATCCAGGGCATCACCATCGCGTATTCCAGGTCTTCGTACTCGGCGATCAGGTCGTCGTACAGGCCGGGCGCGATCACCGTCTGGCGGCAGACGCGCATGCCGGGCAGCTCGTGGTACGTCCACAAGGCGTTCGCCGACTCAAGCAGCCCTGGGTGCCGGAAGGCCGGTCGGAACACCTTCAATGCGAAGGCGCTGCCGTTGTTTTGCATGCGGTAGACGATCGCGTGACGGCCCTCCTGGCCCCAGACCAGGGTCGGCACCGCCGGGTGCGGCGAAAAAGTATATTCCTGGCCGTCGATCACCAGCCGCGAATCAAGCGTCGGGTTAAACATCTTCTATACCAGTACGATCACTTTTCCTCTGCGTCGTCGCCGGAGTCCTGCTCCAGCAGCAGCCGCTCGACCATCACCATCGCCAATGCCGCGCTGGTCAGCCCCAGCAGGGCCGCCTGCTGCCACATCTGAATCTGCTGCCGGGTTTCCAGCGACAGGTTGACCGCCTCTTCGGCTCGCTTTCCCCCCTCCAACAGGGGCCGCCAGCTTTTCACCGCCGGGCCTTCCGGCCTCTGCACCTGGATCGGCTCCCGGCTGGTGACCGGCGTGCGCTGAATCGCCTCCATATCGACCACGATCGGGCGCGTGTCGAGCAGGCTGTCCGGCTCCGGCTCGCCCTCGGCAAGCTGCTCTTGCTCTTTACTCGGTGGGGCTGGCTCGCCGGTCGTCTCCGGGCTGGGAGCCAGCCGGATGTCGAACAGCGAGGCGTCGTCGCCGGGCGGCGAGGTCTGCCAGTGGGTCATCAGGCCCACCAGCGTCTCGTCCGTTGGCACGTCGGCCACCGCCAGCCCATCCGTATAGCCCGCCACGCGGGCGACGTTCGCCGCGCCCCCCACCCAGGTGTGGACCGGGCCTTTCACCCCGCTACCGGAGTTCCAGCGTTCCGAGGTGTGGCCCTTCGGCCCCAGGTCGACCAGCTCCCCGTCGATGTCAATCGCAGCCACCGGCGAATCGCCCAGCCAGCACAGCCCGATCCAGGAGTCGGCCTCGTCCAGGTGCAGCCGCCCCGCCACGAACATCGACTCGCTGCCGTACGCCCGCTGGTTCTCCAACGCCTGCACCAGGATCGGCGGCAGGTGGGCGGGCAGCTCGAAGGCGGCCACCTCCTGGCTGCCGCGCCCGACCATCGCGTTCAGCGCCGCGCTGACCGCCTCGGAGAACGCCTCCGGGTCAGCCGGGCGCTCGGCCTCCCACAGCCAATCGACCAGCCCATCGCCCACGATCCGGGCGGCCAGGTCGCCCATGAACGACTGGCCCACCCCGTCACACACGGCGAAGACCAGGTCACGCGGGCCGTAGCGGAACGTGACGTAATCCTGCCCCACCGTGTCGCTCGCCACGCTGTCGCCGGAGCGGGCGTACAGGTACAGCGCGGTGCCCAGCGGCGTCCTCAGCGTGGTCAGCGGCGTGTCTTTCAGTTGAGGCAGCTTTTTGTGCCCTGCGGTGGGTTCCCCGGAGTCCATACGATGCGATACCTTCATCCTTCACGTGGCGGGTGCATGGCAGGCGGGCCAGGTGACAGCCACCGGCCCGCCCGATGAAGCGCCTATACACCCACTCTGTGGGGGTGACTTGGTTACGGAGAAACCGGGGTAACGGGCGTGGCCCCGCTCATCGCGAAGCCCAGCTCGACTATCTCCGGCGTGTTACCGGGGAAGAGCATCCGCGCGCCCGGCGACAGCCGGTAGCCCATCTCGGCCATCACGCTGGCGTAGGTCGGCGGCACGGGCGACGACATCCGGCGCAGCGTCTCGGCGTAGGGCGAGGCGAGCGGCGACTCGTCGGTGATGCCGTCCCAGCCCTTCGGGTCGGTGATCGCCTGGGGCAGGGCCTTGTCAGTCACGAAGATGTTCTCGATCAGCACCTTGCCGTCGGGCACTTCCATGTCCATGATGCGCCGCGCGATCGGCTCCGGGTCGCCGCCGGTGTTGTACTCGCCGTCTGTCATGTGGCAGACCAGCGGGGCAGGCGAATCTTGCAGGTTGCCGATCTGTGTCTTCAGCAGCGATTCGGCCTCGCGGAAGGCGGCGGCGGTGTCGGTGGCGTCCATCGGCTGGAGCCGGGGCACGCCCATCTGCGCCAGCTCGGCCACGGTCTTGATGCCGCCCAGCAGGTCGGTGACCTGCGAGCTGTAAGCGTACATCGCGATGTTGTAGCGCGGGGCGACCGTCGTGCCCTTCGTGCTGCGCTGAACCATGCGCACCGCGACCTGGTGCAGCGCGTCCGAGATAACCTCGATCTTGGTCTTGCCGCCCAACTCTTCACCCATCGATCCGCTGACGTCCAGCAAATAGATAACGAGTGCTGGTGTCTTGCTCGTTGCAGGAACTGTATACGACATGCTGTGATCTCTCCCTTTGATTGGTGCTACCGCTACTTTCTATCCGGCAATCAGATGCCGGGTAGTGTCTATTTCATACTTACATACGTATAGCGCCCGGTTTCGTTGCATGCCCCCCCAACATTGGGGAGGTTTGCCAGGTAGTAAGGATGATCGCCTCACTCTTAAGTATATAACCGGCCCGGTGGGGAGTCTAGGTTGTGTGAGGGGATGTGGGTGGGATCGTTGGAGTGAAGGCACCCCAACGGGAGATCAGTTCAGCAGCAGGGCGTCCTCGTTGTGGAACTGCTTCAGCTTCGAGTAATACAGCATCGTGAAGGCGAACGTGATGAACGTCCGGATTCGGTTGTCCCGCGCGATCTCGCCCCAGCCCGGCCAGCTGCTCAACATCCACACAATCGCCGCCGACGAGGGGCGTTCAGCTTCTTGTTCGGTTCTGCCTGTTATTCTCTGTGGGATCATATTTTGCTCCGACGATGATTGCAGTATATGCCCCTATAGTAGCAGCGTCCCGCGGCGGAGGCAATGGGGGCTTTCCCCACCATGCAAGCGGGCCTCGCGGAAGCCGTCTTTCAGCCCTCCAGCCCCGGCTCGTAGGCGGTCATCTGCGCCCGCCACAGGTCCGGGATCGGTGCCGGGGCATCCACCCGGTAATCGTACACCACCTGCACGGTCGAGGCGCGCGCGGCCACGGCCTGGTCGCGCTCCCGCAGCAGCACGTACTCAAAATCGAAGCTCTTATCCCCCAGCCGCGTCGCCCGCAGGCGAACGCGCACCGCGTCCTCCAGCCCCAGCGCCAGTTCGTAGTCACACGCCGCGCGGGCCACGATGAAGCTCAGCCCCCGCCAGTCCCCGCCCCAGGAAAGCACCTCGTTGAAGTAGCGGACGCGGGCGGTCTGCATGTAGGTGAAGTAGATCGCGTGGTTGACGTGCCCCAGCAGGTCCAGGTCGGCAAAGCGCACCTCGATCAGGTGTGAGAAGCGAAACAGCGAGCGGTCGACCATTGATCTCCCGGTGAATGTGGTATATTCATACCCATATCGACAACCCAACTATGCGCTCATAATCAAAACAACGCAAATCGCCCAACACGACACGTCAACCACACGCCAAACAGGAGAATGAACCCATGGCAGACGACCTCAAAGATCTGCTGTCCGCGCTTCAAGACCGCAAATGTAACGTCCGCAAATAGGCGGTTCGCAAGCTGGAAGTCCTGGGCGACGCCGGGGCCGTGCCCGGCCTGCTCGACGCTTTGCAGGACGAAAGCCCCTACGTCCGCATGACCGCCGCCAGGGCGCTCGGCAAGCTGGGCGACGCCGCCGCCCTGTCGGGCCTGCTGGCCGCGTTGGAAGACCCGGAGTTCATCGTGCGCCAGAACGCGATGTGGTCCCTGGGCGAGCTGGGCGCAGGTGCGAAAGACGCGGTCCCGACTCTACAGGCGCTCGCCGCCGACACTTCGCATTTCCCCTCCGGCGAGCTGACGGTCGGCGAGCTGGCCGGGTTGAGCGCGGCGCGCATCGAGCTGGCCGTCGAGGCGGCGAAAGCTCCCGCTCCTGCCGAAGAGGCCGCGGCTGAAGAGGTCGGAGAAGAGGAAGCCGGGGCTAAGCCCAGGCTCAGCGCCGAGGAGCGTAAGGCCAGGCGCGAGGCCGCCCTGGCCCGCAAGAAGGCCGCTGAAGGCGGCGGCGAGGCCGAGGCCAGGCCCAAGCTCAGCGCCGAGGAGCGCCAGGCCAGGCGTGAGGCCGCCCTGGCCCGCAAGAAAGCCCGCGAGGAAGGCGAGGGGTAAAGCCTGCCGGGTAAAACTCACGGGGACGGGATAGTGTTATCCTGAGAGGCTGCCCAGACCACCAACCACTGTCGGTAACCGCATGACCGCTCAAACACCGCCACCATTCGACCCGGCGTTCGACGACTGCCGCTGGACGGACGCCTGGACTCGCCTGCCGATCATCCAGGTGACGCCGGGCAGCTACGGGTCGTTCACCGTCAAAAGCTGGGAGATAACCAGGGCCGATGTCTGCGGCCAGCAGGTCGTGCTCTCCACGCCGCTGTCGGTGCGCGGGCTGGTGATGGACGACGGCACGCTCTGGATGTCCGACGTGCCCCAGGAGCGCCTGATGATGCTCAACAACGCCCAGGCGTCGCGGGGGCGGGTGCTGGTCGGCGGGCTGGGCCTGGGATTATATCCTCAGTACGCGCTGCCCTATGTCGAGAGCCTGCGCATCGTCGAGCGGGAGACGGCGGTCTGCCGGTTGGTCGAGCCGATTGTGCGAATGGCCGCCGCCCCTCACGGGGTCGAGTTGGTGGTGGTGGTGGACGACGTCGATGCGGTGCTCTGCGCGCCGCCCACCACGCGCTACGATACGATTTTCCTCGACATCTGGGATAAGCTCGACGCCGCGCACCTGCCTGCCATCAACCTCCTGCGCGACCGGGCGCTCGCTCACCTCACGCCGGGCGGGCGCGTGCTGCTCTGGGGCTACCGCTGGATGGTGCGACTCTTCGAGCAGGCCTGCGAGCGCCTGTTGAGCGTCGACCCGGCGGCGCGCAGTCACTGGCTGGAGGACATGACCGCCGAGCGGCCCGCCGTGCGGGCGCTGCTGCTCCCGGTCGTCGAGCGCTTCGCGGAGCGGCCCGTCGACGACAATGACGCGGCGCTCGGCTGGTGCCGGGAGTACGCGGTCAGGGTGACCCCCGGCTGAGATCATCGTATTATCTGGAGATTACCATCCATGCGCGTCCTGTTACAGCGAGTTCGAGAGGCGTCCGTCACTGTCGAGGGTGAGGTCGTCGGCGCGATCGGCCAGGGGTTCGTCGCCCTGGTCGGGGTCGGCCACGCCGATGGTGAGGAGCAGGCCGCCTGGCTGGCGCAGAAGGTGGCTGGGCTGCGCGTCTTTGAGGACGAGGAGGGCAAGTTCAACCGCTCGCTGCTCGACGTGGGCGGCGCGGC
>JARRJX010000089.1:0-6917 GCA_037388645.1 Chloroflexota bacterium | reverse complement strand
CCGCGTGGCGCCGGCGTCCAGCGCAGCCAGCTCGAGGGCCGTGCGGAGGTCCCGGTTGCGCGGGCGTGGTACAGCGCCTCGAATGCCTCTTCCTCGCCCGCAAGACACCGTTCGATTACGTCCATACAGGTTTCCTTTGCCGGGTTTCTACTACACTATATCCCCACCAGGCCGGTTTTGTTCCCATATCCGAAGATTTACGCCAACGGATCATGAGTGTGGGATAGCCCCGGTTGCTGTATCATAATTCCTTAAACGATGATTGGAGCGAAAATGCCGCCTGAGGAAACCCCGACACTCATCTCGGAACTGGTGCATAGAATCCGATCGACCGACAGCTACCAGGAGGCCATCGAAACGTCGATGAGGCTGGTCGAGCTTGGCCCCGCATGTATTCCAGAGCTTCTAAAAGAGCTGTCTGGCTTCCAAAACAAAGAGTGGAAAAAGTCGCTGGAAGAAAGGGATTGGTTGCTGCTGCAGATTCTTGGTGATATTGGCAGTGCCAGCGTCATCCCTACACTGGAAGAATCTTTAAAACATATGATTCCAACCGGGAATCAGCCGGAACAGGTCGTCTACTGGCAGATCGTATGGACGCTGGTCCAATGTGGAAGTTTTTCACACTTCCAGCATGCCTTGGATGTGTTTTGTTACGATGAGCACTTAATGAGTGGCGTGGGACATTACGTGCTCGTCTCCCTTGGGGAGAAGATTCTTCCTCAATTAATTGACGTATTTAAAGAACCAGATGAGACGGCCCGCTTGAGCATTACCCGCAGACGGGAAAAACTTGACAGGCACATCGAAGAGTTAGAGCTGCAGCAGCAAATCCCCGATGGTTTGAAGGAATATTGGCAATTACAGCTCAACCTGGAAAAGGCAATCGCCTGGTTAAAGGCCAGTATAGTCACTTCACTTGGCGACATCGGAGACAAACGAGCGGCCCCATGTTTAATCGAGGCATTGCAGGAACCAGTCGGGTGGCTGACGACAAACATCGTCATTGCGCTCGGCAAAATTGGCGATGAAAGCGCGATACCCCATTTGATTGATGTGCTGCGGCGCAGCAAAGGATTCGCTCGGAACTATGCACACGTTGCAGCAGCAAAAACGCTCAGCCAGTTTGAGGCGATCACACAGTCAACAGACATCGCTGATGAGCTTCTAGCGGTCGCTGAAGAGTTCTCAAGCCATAAAGAGACTACGCTGCGAACCTGGGCGATAGAGATAATGGGAAATCTGGGTAGTGACGCTGTTGTCCAATTATTGGCTGATAAGCTGAATGATGCCGAGGAACTTCACATTCTCGCCGATCCCCGCGGGGTGACCTGGGAGCGCGGTTGCTGGACGTCCAGACCCGTGTATGAATATGCCGCCGAGGCTCTTGAGCAAATTGGTACGCCGGTCGCACGTGCTGCCCTGGCCCAATGGCTGGCAGCGCGGGACTAGATGGCAAGCCAGGTTGATTGCCCGCTTAAGATTTGCTCATAGAATCTAATCTATTGGCCCACCCCCTCGACGTTTATCTGAGCAAAAAGGAAGACCCTTGACCTCACCCTCAACCGAATCGCGCACAGGCGCGCTGCGGCGGCTGTTCGACGCGCTCGCCACCGGCGGGCGCGAGCCGATCATCACGCCGGACGACTGGCAAGGCTACTTCACCCAGCAGCCCGGAATGCGCCAGACGAGCATCACCCGCTGGTTCCTGGCCGCGCTGCGCTATGAATGGCACGCCCCGGAGCCACCCACGGTCTTAGGCATCACGCTGGCCGGGGACGTGCGCCGTTACCTGGAATCGCGAGAGGGGCCGTGGGCTACTGTTTGGGGGCACATCCAGCGGGTAGCAGGCAATGCCCTGTGGCTGGCAAGGCGGGGTGACATCAACCTGGAGGCGGTGTACCTGGCAGTCTTATTCCACGATGCTGGGAAGCTCGATGAGTGGGACGCAGGGCGGCCCCACGCCGAGCTTGGCGCGGAGATGGCCGGGCGCGCGCTGCGAGGAAAATTATCCCCGGACACGCTCAAGGTGATCGACGATGCCATCCGGATACACCCCGACCGGCCTCCGTCATCCTGGAAGGTGGCCTGCGCCCTGCACGACGCCGACAAGCTGGACAAGGTCGGCGCAGCCGGGCTGATCCGCCGCCTGAGCGCGGCAGAGAATCACGCTGACGCCTGTCTGGGCGCATATCGCACCCTCGACGAGGCCGAGGCGTTCCCCGCCCTCGCGCTGCCAGCGTCAGAGGCACTGCTGCGCCCCAAGATCGCCTTTGTCCGCACGTTGGAGGAGTTGATCGACGGGGTATGTGAGGAAGAGGCGCGCGGCTGAGCCGGTCGGGCCGATCAGTCGACGCGGCGGTATTCGGTCACCGTGAACGGGGTGTATTCGCCCCAGTGATCCGGCCCAGGCCCTTCCCAGGCGGCCTCGCGCACGGCCCGGTAGTCCTGATCGAGCGTCGCCAGGATCGACTCGCGCCCCTCGATCCCACCCGCAAAGTCGATCACCCATACCACGTCGGCCCCGTCGAGGAACGCCTCCAGGTGTGCCAGCGACTCCGCCGACGTGTCCCGCGCCAGGTTATCGAAGGTCACCGCCGGGTTAACCGGAAGAGTCCCCATGAAATAAAAGATGTCGTCCGCCGGGAATCCGCCGTTGTAGCGGTCCTCGATGTAATTGGCGACCGCGTCCGGCTCTGCTGCCTGTAGGTTGTTGGCGGGGGAATCGATGACGATCCGGGGGGACTCAGGATGGCTCTCCGACAGAAACGCCACGATCTCCTGCTGGGGGTTGCGGGCGACCAGCTGCGGGAGCGGCCTGAAGGCCCAGATCACCAGAATCGCCAGGAGCACCGGACGCACCGGGCGGGGCGTGGCCTGCAAGCCCAGCGCCAGCAGCAGCCCGATCGTGGGAAGGATGATCATCGCGTTCCGATGGGTGAGGTTGCCCACCAGCTTATTCGAGACGACCGACAGCAGGATCACGCCACCGGCAATGATCAGCAGGTACCATTTCCCCCAGGTGCGTCCCTGGCGAAACGTCCGCACGTCAGCCGCCCGTGAGCGAGCGCCGGGCAGCGCGCGGGCCAGGGGGAAGACTATGATAGTCACCAGCAGCAGCAACCCGACCGGGGCCGGTCTGCCCAGCAGGTAATACAAAAGCCGCGCGACGGTCATCCAGGCCGCCTCGCTGCGTGGCAGCCCGTATTGGATGCCCCCTGGATGCACCACCAGGAAGCTGTGCACGAACGGCAGCAGCCAGCCCACGAACGACAGGCCAATCGCGGTGAACAGGCCCAGCGCCCGGAGATAGGTCGCCCGGTTCCAGCGCACCAGGATCGGGATGCTGAATACGTGTATTGCCAGCAGGTACAGCGCGAAGAAGTGGCTGTATAAGAGGAGTATCCCCGCCCCAACCAGGATCAGCGCGCGCCTGAAATCCTGATGCCGCAGCCAGCGGACAAAAGCCAGTTGGAAGCCGATCGACGTCATCACCAGCATCGCATACGGGCGGAACTCGCGGGTATGGAAGATGAATAACGGGATGATCCCCAGCAGAAGCACCGCCAGCAGCCCGGTCGACGGCCTGAACAGGTCAACCCCCAGCCGGAGCACCAGCGCGAAGGTGCACATCGTGAACAGCAGGGATAGTATGCGCGGCATCGGCTCGACGTCGCCGAAGACCTTCACCCACGTCAGGGCGATCACCCACCAGGCGGGCGGGTGGTTGTCGGTCCCCATCCACTGGACGGTCTCCCGCGCCGACAGCAAATGGCCTGCGTGGACGGTGCGCTCCTCGTCGGTGGTGAAGTTCGCCATGCCGGGGGCGAGCGCCATTTGCAGCGCGATCAGCAGGACGACGACGACGGCAAACAGGAGGTAGTGGCTGGTTCGCAGCCCGCCTGGGCGGCTCGCCTGAGCAGGGTTTTCCATGATTCGGCCCACGATGTGTCAGGTGCTTCACGATAAGTCTCTGGTTCCCTCAGAAACTTGTCGTGACCCTGTAAAAGTAATTCTTTTGCTAAAGAATTTTGAACGAATTACTTCAATCCACCGGAAGTGCCAGCCAGTCGCCATTCACAAACTCGCCAGCCTCATTAGCATAGTACGCCGTCACCCGGATGGCAACCGGGTGCGAGCCGGGTGGGGCCTGCAGGCGGTACACGTCCTGCACCACCTGCCCCTCGACCCAGCGCGTGGTGGGATACCAGCCCTCGACCGGGTGGTTCGCGTCCGCCTGGGCGAGGATGTCCCCTGGCCCGGTCGGCGGATTGGCGGCCACCAGGTGCACGGCCACGCTGTAATCGCGGGTCGGGGCGCGCCGCGCCAGCCAGCGCAGTGTCACCAGGAAGCTACCCTCATCCTCCGGCGTCACGCTGGCCGATAACAGCGCCAGGTCGTCGTTCACCAGGAACGGGTCAGGCTGACCGCTGCTCATGAGAGGCTCGCTGCGGATCTCGATCAGGCCGGGGGCGTACGTCTCCAGCGCCACCGGGCCGAGCAGGTCGTCCCACCAGCTGAGCGGGCGCTGGTAAAACGTCTCGCTCAGCGTGATCAGGCCGTATCCGTCGGCCAGAATCTGTTTCGCGTTGGCGTTGTGGTCGACCACCACCAGCCCCTCCAGCTCGCCCCGATAGGTCTGCGCGTACCGCAGCCCCCAGTACGAATGCCCCCACAGTGCCATCAGCACCAGCGGGCGATCCGGGTTAGCGGCCTGCTCGGCGGTGGCGATGGTGGCCTCGATGCTCCGGTCGCGGGTGATCGCCGTCACTTTCGGGAAATGCAGCCAGCCCAGGGCGATCAGCGTCAGGGCGGTAGCCGCCAGGGCGGCGTATCCGGCAGCGCGCCGCCACCCGGCCAGCCGCGTGATCAGCAGCGCCAGCCCGACTCCAACCAGCAGCGCGACCGGCAGCTTGACGGCCAGCAGGGCGTCCGATACGCGCCCCTCCCAGATCACCAGCGCCAGGGCGGCGTAAGCCAGCCAGGCCAGGTGCAGGGCAGCGACTTCGCGCCAGGTGTCACGTCGATCCCTCTCCACCAGCGCGAACAGCCCGCCCAGCCCCACCGCTTGCAGGGCAAGTGGCAGGTCGTCGGCCAGCAGGCCGAGGGTGATGCGCGCCCGCTCCGCCCAGGCCCCGATCCCGCTGGCGGGTTGGAGAATCCGCTCGGCCTTGGTGTCGAGCACCATCTCCCAGAAGCCGCGCCAGGTACTCGTCCCCCCGAACGTCCACTTCGCGCCCATCTGCTCGCGCAGGGGCAGGTAGAGGTACGTCAGCGGGGCCGCCAGGCAGATCGCGGCAGCCGGGAGCCAGCTGCGCAGGGCTGCGCGCCAGCGGGGGGCGATCAGCAGCAGGACCGCCGGGGCCAGGAACAGCACCGCCCGCATGTGGACCACCCCCTGGCTGAAGGCAAAGGCCAGCCACAGGAAATCGGCGCGCCGTCCCCCCCGCCCAAAACGCACCGCCAGCCACAGGATCGCCGCCGTGAACGCTATCGTCAGCGTGTGCACCTCGGCGATCGAGGAATCGATCCACATCGAGGTGGCGACGGCCAGGATCAGCGCCCCGGCGAAGGCAGGCAGCGGGGCCGCGCCCAGCTCCAGCGCCAGCCGGGCGGTCAGGCCAACCGCCACCGCCCCCCACAACAGCGAGACCAGCGAGGCCCCGGCGGCGGGCGGCACCCCGGCCAGCCGCAGCGCGGATACGATCAGCGAGCCGCTGATCGCGTACTGCGGGTAGCCGGTGAAGTGCAGCGTCCCCCAGCGGGGCAGCGCGTTCTGGAATTCGCCCACGTCGGTGGCGTAATAGTCGTAGCTCCCATTGACCTGAGTCTGGAGGGTAGAGGTAAACAGCAGCGCGGCGGCGACCCCCGCCAGCAGGGGGATCAGCCGGTTGATGCGGGCCGTCAAAGGGGTGTCGTTTTGGTGTATAATAGAGAGCAAACAATCGCCTCCTGGAATGCCATCGGGGTAGATAATACCCCAATTCATCCTACAAGCATCACACCACACACCATTCATTGAGGCATGTTGTCCGGTTGATACTGATCGCTTATCCGAATGGACGATATAGTAAATAGTCGTTCAGACAGCACCACTCCTCACACCGAAAGGTCGGGATCATGCCGAAACGAGTCGAGCGCCCCTTTGCAGGGCTGGTTGCCCTGCCCAACTTCCCCGTTACCCTGCTCACCTGCGCGGAAAACGTGATGACGGCGGTATCCTTCCACTACTACTCCACTCGCCCCGCCTGCTTACAGATTGGCGTGCGAAAAGACAACTGGACTCACCAGTTGATCCTCGAACACAAAGAGTTTGGGATCAACCTGCCCACCGCCGATATGATGGACAAGGTGAAATATATCGGGGAGGTCTCTGGGCGGGTAGAAGATAAGTGGGCCGCGACCGGCCTGACCAAGCAGCGCGCCACCCAGATCAAGAGTGTGCTGGTCGCCGAGTGCCCGGTCAACCTGGAATGCAAGGTAGTGCATCAGGTGGCCTACGAGGGCAGCCACACCTGGTTTATCGGGCGGATACACGCCGCGCACGTCGACACCAGCTACGACAAGGCGAACGCCCTGCTGTTCTGGATGCAGGAGTTCCGCGCCATGGGCGACGTGCTGTTGAAGTATTAAAGGAAACCGCCTCGACAGCCCAACACCCTGGCACTGTCTCACATAATTTGACACAGTTTATCCGATTCAAGTATATTCCCCTCATTGGGAGACCTTCGATTCCCCAGGCGGGCGCTGCCTTTTCTACCCTCCCTTGAAAAGGCCCGAACCGGCCAAAACCGCACCTACGCCCCCTGAGGTGGAGGGCAGCACACGAACAGGGCCTTGTATCTGGCATGGATGCCTCTATCTTCCCGGAGGAGTGCTGACGATGATCCACGATCACGATGCCGAGTCATATGAATATT
>JARRJX010000088.1:0-6947 GCA_037388645.1 Chloroflexota bacterium | reverse complement strand
GCATCCGGCTGACGGCGGTCTTGTGCGGCCTGCTGACCGTTGTCTTTGGCTATCGCTGGGCGCGGCTGGCCTTTGGGAGGCGGGTCGGCATGCTGGCCGCCGCCCTGCTGGCCGTCAGCTTCTGGCCGGTCTGGATGAGCCGGGTCGGCCTGCGGGCGGTCAGCCTGCCGCCGCTGGTCGCGCTGAGCAGTTGGCTGTACCTGCGCGCCCTGCGCAGCGCCGATCCATCACGGAACGCGCTCCCGCGCCAGGTCGTCGGGCGATTCGCCCTGGCGGGCCTTGCCGCTGGCCTGACCCTCTACACCTACCCGGCGGCGTACGCCGTCCCGCTGGTTTTTGCCGCCCTGACCGCCTATCTGGCGATCTTCCAGTGGCCGCTGATCAAACGAGCCTGGCGCGGCCTGGTCTCCTTCTGGCTGGCTGCCCTGCTGACCGTGGTCCCGCTGGCGGTCGCATTGAGCCGCCTGGAAGGGGGCTACCGGCGTGTCCGGCAGACCGCCATCCCGCTCAGGGCGCTCTCCGAAGGCGACCCGGCCCCCCTGCTCCAGGCGGCCTGGAAGACGCTTCTGATGTGGACTCAGCGGGGCGACCCGCTCTGGCGTTACAACGTCGCCGGGAGGCCGGTCTTCAGCCCGCCTTTTGCCATCCTGTTCGTGGGCGGCGCGATCCTGTGTGTGTGGTTGGCCCTCAGCCGGAAGCGCGCGGCGAGTTGGTCGGCCAGCCCCGTCCTCTTCCAGAGCGCCGCCGCCCTAATCCCGCTCTGGCTGCTGATCGGCATCCTGCCCAGCGCCGTCACCGATTCGCCGCCCGCCTTCCTGCGGGCCAGCCCCGCCCTGCCCGCCAGCTACCTGGCCCTCGCGCTGGGGGTCGAGGGGCTGCGCCGCCTGCTCGCCAGCCTGGGGCGCTTCAAGCGTTGGATGCGCCTCTGGCCGCTGGTCGTCGGCCTGCTCGTGCTGGGCACGCTGGCCGAGACGGTTCGCCAGTATTTCGTCGTCTGGCCGAACGAGCCGGAAGTGCAGCGCGCCTACCGGGCCGACCTCGCCCAGATCGCCGCCTATTTGCGGGCCAATCCCCCGCCCGGCGGCGTGGCGATCAGCACCAGCGAGCCGCACCACCTCGACCGCTTCATCTTCGACTACACCCCCCACGGCCAGGCCGATGTCCACTGGTTCGACGGCCTGAACGCGCTCGTTGCCCCGGCGGGTGACGACCCCGGCTGGCTGTTTGTCTCCGCCGAGCCAGTCCCCGGCGAGCGCCTCCAGCGCGGCTACCTCGATCACCTCCCCCTGGTCGAGGAGCGCCGCTTCGCGAACGGCACGCTGGCTTTCCAGCTCTACGAGATTCCGCCCGGCCCGCAGTTCTTCGCAGCCTTCCCGCCGCCGACCGGTCAGGGGGTCTGGGTCGCCGATCAGGCCGCCTTCCCACCCGACGACCCGGACGGCCTGCGGACGCCGCTCACTTACCCCGTCCAGTTTGGCGCGGTGCTTGAGCTGATCGGCTACCAATCGGCGGCGCAGGGCGTCGGCGGCGAGTGGCTGCCGCTCGCCCTGCACTTCGTCGTCACCCAGGACGTGGTCGATCCGGAGCCGTGGGTCTTGTTCGTCCACCTGCTCAGCCCGGCGGGCGAGCTGGTCGTCGGGCGGGATTTCCTGGCCGTGCCCGCCTCGACCTGGCGGGCGGGGGACGCCTTCATCCAGCTTCACGACCTGCCCCTGCCCGACGATATCCCGCCGGGCCTGTATCACCTTGAGCTTGGCCTGTATACTCAGGCTGATGGAAGCCGCTTCCCGGTCGTCGTCGAGGGGGAGCCAGTTGGAAATCGTCTGTTGTTAGAACCGGTGGAGGTGATCGCGCGGTGAGATTGATGACGTATCGTCGCTTTTTATCCAGATTGGGGATCGTCTGCCTGGCTGCCACCCTGCTGTTGGCCGCCTGCGCCGGATCGACTTCCACCACCACGCCCACCCCCTGGATCATCGAGGTCAGCGCCACCCCGACCCGGCCAGCACCAACTCCCTCGCCCGCGCCAACCCAGACCGCCCCACCGCCATCGGCGACGGCGACGGCAACCCCGGCAAGAACCGCAACCCCAGGGCCATCCCCCACCCCCACCACGCCTACGCCCACCGCCGTCCCCCTGACCTCCCTGCCTACGCCCACCCCATTCCCGCCCGCGCCGTCCGGGCTGGAAAACCGCCTGAGCAACCCCGGCTTCGAGGGCGACGCGCACCCGGTGATCCTTGACGAGGTGCAGGTCGTCGACGGCTGGGAGCCGTTCTACTGTGCCGAGCCATACATGGACGAAAAGTGCCGCACTCGCGCCTCGGCGGCGGGCGGGAATTACTCCTCCTTCATGGGCCGTCCCGATTTCGCCCCCACCACCGAGGCGGGCCGGGTGCACGGCGGGAACTCGGCGATGCACTGGTGGTGCGGCTACGAAGCCTGCCAGGGCGGCGTCTCCCAGACCTTCCAGACCACGCCCGGCGAGATTTGCGAGGTGGGAGCCTGGGTTCAATCCTGGAGCGCCCCGACCGGCGAAGGCCAGGACTCGGCGGGCAATTCCACCGGCCCCAACACCTCCCAGCTTGCCGCCCAGAGCGACCGGGACAACTCGACCTGGCGCATCCGGGTCGATCCAGGCGGCGGCGATTACCCCTGGGCGGGCTCGGTGCTGACCGGCGGCCCGTATGGCTACGAGGCAGGCATTTACGACCAGTACGCCCTGATCGCTTATTCATTCGTCGCCACGAGCGACCGGGCCAGCGTCTTTTTCGAGAACCTGCGCCTCTGGCCCTTCGAGCACAACGAGAACTACCTCGACGACGCCTACGCCGTCTGCTGGACGCCTGACGGGCCGGTCACCGGGCCGCAGGTTCAGTTCCCACCCGCCGCCGATCCGCCGCAGGTGTCGGTCGGGACCTTCACCACTCAAGCCCACGACTCCGGGCAGAGTGGCGGTGACGTGGTGCGGGTCGGGGATGAGTTCTGGATGTACTACACTATCAGGGACGGGACTTATCGCATCGGGCTGGCGACCAGCGACGACGGGCTGTCCTGGACGCCGGTGGGTGAGGATGGGACCGTCTTCGAGTCGGCACCGGGCGGGCGCTGGGATTCGGGGGGCGTGTACTCACCCAGCGTCCTCTACGACGCCGCGAGCGGGCGGTTCGAGATGTGGTACGGCGCGACGACCATCGGCGGGACGAACTACGACATCGGATTTGGTTACGCCACCAGCCCGGACGGCATCCACTGGACGCGCGTCCTGGCCGACCCGGTGATCACGCATGGGGCGCTGGGCATGTGGAACGAGGAGCGCATCGGCCCGCAGGACGTGGTGAAGGTGGACGGCGTATACTACATCTACTATAGCGCCACCACGCTGCTCCCCGATTTCGAGCGCCAGATCGGCTGTGCAGCCAGCCTGGACGGCATCCGCTGGCAGGACTGCCCCGACAACCCCGTCTACTCCCCCGACAAAGACCAGGCCTCGTTCGAAGGCGTCGAATCGGAATGGCCGAACGTGATCTACAGCGATGGCCTGTGGCTGATGGCCTACACCGGCTATCTGGGCGGGCAGGGGCCGTTGTTCCGGATCGGGCTGGCCGCCTCGGCAGATGGACAGCACTGGCAGCGCCTCAGTAGAGATCCAGTCATTCCGACCCTTATCGGGGACGATACACATTCCACCGCCAATCCGGTGCTCTACCTGGATCGGGAAGCCGGGAAGCTCTGGATGTGGTACGGGGATAACGAAGCCGGGTGGGTGACCAGCACGGCAGAGATTACTCTGCCTTAGCGGTCGTCTGAGGGGGAATCGTCCACCGGCTTGTTAAAGCCGACCGGTTGATGAGGCCGCGTCGTGTCGCCCGGCCCCACCGGGGGCGCGCCGCCCATTGCGGCTTGCTGATCGGCGCGCAGCCGGGCGCGCAGCTCGGCCAGCTCGATCTCGTCCTTGGGCAGGTCGGGGTGGTTGCTCTTACTCTCGATCTCAACCGCCCGCGCCAGCAGCCGCTCGGCTTCGGCCAGGTAGCCCAGGTGGGCGTACAGCCTGGAGAGGTTGTAGCTGGTGATCGCCTCCCCCGCCTCGTCGGCGGCCTCGCCGCGCAGCCGCAGCGCCCACTCGTAATAGGCGATTGCCCGGTCGATGTCGCCCATGTCCTCGTAGACCAGCGCCATCGCGTGCCGGGTGGCCGCCTCACCCGCCGGGTCTTTCTCCTGGAGCCGGATCGCGAGCGCCTGCTCGTGCGATCCGAGCGCGGTCTTCAGGTTGCCCACCCGCCGCTGCGTCATCCCGATCACGTCCAGCGTGGCCGCTTCGGCGAGCCGGTCTCCCTCGTCCCACAGGATGGCGAGCGCCTGCTCGTAATAACCGATCGCCGCCTCAAAGTCGTCCTGCTGGTCGCGCAGCAGCCCCAGGCAGTTGAGCGCCGTCGCCTCCTGGCTCCGCATCCCCAGCACCCGGTATAAGGCCGCCGCCTGCTCGAAGGCCCCCTCCGCGCTCGACACGTCCTGCTCCTGCCAGAACGCCCCGGCCAGGCCAGCGAGCGTCTCCGCCTCCGACCGGGAATCTCCCTCGCTCCGGTACCCTTCCAGAGCCTGCTGGTAGAAGCCGATCGCCTGCCCCGCCCGGCCCAGCGTCGAATACGTCGCGCCCAGCCGCGCCAGCGTATCGGCTGGCCCGGTGGCTTCCAGGTCGTCGAGCGGGTCGCGCCGCTGCATCTGGTCGGCGGGTGTGTGGTCTTCTTTAACCATCGCCCGCCTCTTCTTCTTCCGGTTCCGGTGTCGGTGGCGGCTCGCACGTTCCCGGCTCGTCAGACGAGGGATAGTGGATCAGCAGCCAGCCGCGCACCACCTGGCTGGAGATCCGGGGCGAATTGACCGTGCGCAGGTTGACCGCGATCATGTGCAGCCCTGGGTCGATCCCGCTTGGGTCGACGAGCACCTCGACCGGCGTGCCGCTCTTGGCGGTCGCCGTGCTCGTCCACACCACCGGGCGTCCGGGGCCGTTCACCGCGTCGACCTCCACCTCCATCTCACCCGGATAACCCGTGTTGAGCACGGTGAAGCTCCCCAGGCTGAGCGGCCCCAGGCAGCCCGCCTCAACTGACTTGGTCAGCCCAACCACCAATGCGCCGACCTTGGGCGTGTAAAACTCAGGCGGGCGCTTCTCCAGGTTCTGCACGGCGTAAAACACCGGCAGCGGCGCGCCCTTTCCGTCCAACACCGAGAACCAGCGCAGGTGGCTGCAAATCGGTTCGTACGCCTGCTGGTAGGTGTTCCAGTTCAGGTTCCACAAAAACATCGGCCCCACCCAGGGCCAGTTGGTCTCCGCGTACTCGAAGGCGCGCGCGGTGTAGTTGGCCTGCACGTCCTGCGAGGTCGACATCCACACGAAGTCGTTGAACCCCACGTCCGTCCGGCAGTTGACCCCCTCCTCCGCCGGGTCGCGCACCCAGCCGAACTCGGTGATCCAGATTTGCCGGTCGCGGATGCCGTTGTCCAGCAGCAGTTGGTACATCCGCTCGGTGCGCCGGAAGACCAGTTCGTGCTGGAGCGGGTCGGCCTCCGGGGGCTGGTTGAACCCGTAGGGGTGGTACCCCCAGGCGTCGAAATAGCGCCCCGCTCCATAGTTGAGCATCTGCTGGGCGAACTCCAGGTCGTCGACCGCGCTGCGGTCGGGCAGGGTGCTGGTAGGGGCCAGCCCCCCCGCCACGACGACGATATCCGGGGCGACCTCCTTGAAAATCCGGTAGGCGCGCCGCAGGGTGTCGGTGAACAGCCGGGGGTCGGGGGTATGCCCGCCCCACTCCAGCGCCAGGTTCGCCTCGTTCCCGATCTCGACCGCCTCCACCCCGCGCGCCCGCAATTCACCTGCCAGGGCGTAGAGGCCCTGCTCCCAGGCGCGGATGTCGTCCGGGTAGCCGCGCACGTCCACCCGGTACAGGACGTGCTGTCTGGGGTAGTCGGCGATCTGGGCGGTGTCGTACAGCTTCACCCAGTCCATCCCCATCTGGTTGAGCAAGTCGGGGCGCGAATCGAGGTGCGGCCCGACGCTGATCCCGTAGCCGATGTGGCGGGGCCGGACGTTTTCTATCTCTGGGTCGGTCTCGTCCTGCGCGCTCGCCGCCTGCCCAGGCATCAACGCCAGGCAGGTGATCGCCAGGAGGGCGATCTTAACGGCGGTGGTTCTCGATTTGCTGGTGAGCTTGACCCGGTTTCGAAGGTGCATGGGCGGTTGGGGAATCTGGGTTCTCTTTCAATGCGCGATTGTCGTCATTGGGGCGGCGGGACGATGTGCCCCATCAGGCTCACGTCGTATCCGGGCAGCCCCATCACCGCCTCCTGGAACCGGCTGTCGTTCAGCAGGTTCAACAGCGGGGCGAGCAGTTCATCCTCATAATAAACAGCCGGGATCACAAGGTCGAAGCGTTCCCAGCCGACCGGGATAAAGTCCAGTTCCAGGGCATGGGCCGCAGCCCGCACCCCCATCCCACACCCGGCAGTCCCGCTGGCAATCGCCGCCGCCACCGCCAGGTGCGTGATCTCCTCCCGATCATAGCCCGTGACCTGTTGGGGCGCAATGCCGTGCTGCTCAAGCTGGTAATCGAGCAGCAGCCGCGTCCCCGCCCCGCGCTGCCGGTTGACGTAGGTCACGTCCTCGCGGGCCAGGCTGGCGATCCCCTTGATCTCCTGCGGGTTGCCGCGCGGCACCATCAATCCCTGTTCCCGCCTGACCAGCGTGACCAGCCGCACGGCTTCCTCGCCCAGGTATTGCTTCACATACCGCCAGTTATACTCGCCCGTCTCCGGGTCCAGCAGGTGCGACCCGCCCAGGTGTGACTCACCCCGCCGCAGCGCGACCAGCCCGCCCAAACTCCCCACGTTGGCCGAGACCAGCCGCGTGCCGGGCGCGCGCTCGGCCACGAACTGGGCCAGCACGTCCA
>JARRJX010000087.1:0-6956 GCA_037388645.1 Chloroflexota bacterium | reverse complement strand
ACCACGCCACCCAACTGCGCGATCACGTCGTGCGGCCCGACAGCACCACTTATCACATTTTCTACTGGGATGCCGAAACTGGCGAGCCGCTGCGGGGCAGTACTGTACAGGGATACGCCGATACCTCCTGCTGGGCGCGCGGGCAGGCGTGGGCGATCTACGGTTTTACCCTGAGCTACCGGTATACCGGCGACGAGAAATTCCTGCACACGGCAGAACGCTGCGCCGATTATTTCCTGGATCACCTACCGGCGGATTACGTCGCGTACTGGGATCTGGTGTTCGAGGATGGCAGTGATGAAGAACGCGACAGCTCGGCGGCGGCCATCGCCGCATGCGGCTTGCAGGAATTATCGAACCGACTGCCCGATGGCGAGCGCAAGCAGTGCTACCAATCGGCGGCAGAGACCATCCTGACTTCGCTTGCCCGGTATTACACCCCCAGCGACGGAATTGAATCGAATGCCCTTCTGCTGCACGGGGTATACGACAAGCCCAAAGCGGTGGGGGTCGACGAGGGCACTCTCTGGGGGGACTATTTTTACCTGGAGGCGCTGGCCCGTGCCCTCGACCCGGACCGGGATTTGTACTGGTGACCGTTCATCCATTGCGCGGGCAGAAGAGTAGAAACATTGCCCCGTGAACAGGCAAGGAGCTAAAGATATGAAATATCATGCTTATCTGTCATCCGATGCAGGCTAGAACAGTCTGCCACACAACCCCTGCGCTCTGCTCGACTTCGGCTATCTGCGTCTGGCGGCGGGGGAAAGCTCTCAGGCGGAGTCCGGGGATCGTGAAACCCTGGCGGTGCTGCTGGGTGGGCAGGCGACCTTCGAGATCGATGGGACACGCTTCGAAAATGTCGGTGGCCGCCCGAATGTATTTGCGGGCAAACCACATTCGGTCTACATCCCCGCCGGGGCAACATATTCCATCGAGGCCGATGGCGCGGTTGAGATCGCGCTGCCTAGCGCGCCGAGCGCTCTGGAAACCGCGCCGTACGTGATCAGCCCGAAACAGGTCGCAACCGGCGTGTGGGGCGCGGCCAACTTCACGCGGAACTACCATCAAATCCTCACGCTGGCCGCGCAGCCCGATCTCCCGGCGCGGCGGTTGATCGTCGGGGAGACGTTCACCCCATCGGGCAATTGGAGCACTTACCCGCCTCACAAGCACCAGGTGGATAACCTGCCGCAGGAAGCCTACCACGAAGAGATGTACTACTTCAGGGTCAGCCCCGACGATGGCTTTGGCCTGTGCTGCTACTACAACGAGCAGGGCGAGAGCGAGAACTTCACGATCCGCGACAACAGCATCCACATGATGCACAACGGCTACCACACAGTGGTCAGCGCACCGGGCTACACCACCTACTATCTGTGGTTCCTGGCAGGCAACCAGCGTGTCCAGGCGACGGTCAATGATCCAAACGTCGGGTGGGTCAGCCGAACGGTGTCGATGCTGCGCAGCCTGGGTCACTGAGAAGGAAAGGCGATGATACTGGATTTGTTCAAGCTGGATGGGAAAGTCGCGCTCGTCACCGGGGCAGCACGCGGCCTGGGGCAGGGATGCGCGGTGGCGCTGGCCGAAGCCGGAGCCGACGTTGTCGCGCTGGACATCCTGGAAGTCGAGGAAACCGGGGCGATGATCACCGCGCTGGGGCGTCGCTTCAGCGGGATACAGTACGACCTGCACGCGGCCACGCCAGATGATCTTGATAAGTTAGTGGCACAGATTGAGGCGGAAATGGGGCGGCTCGACATCCTCGTCAACAATGCGGGGATCATCCGCCGGGCCGCGCTGCTGGAATTCGGCGAGAGCGATTGGGATGACGTGCTACAGATCAATCTCAAGGCACTCTTTTTCCTGTCGCAGGCCGCCGCGAAGAGGATGGCCCCGCGCGGCGAAGGCAAGATCATCAACACCGCGTCGATGCTGTCTTTTCAGGGCGGCATACGTGTGCCGTCCTACACGGCGGCCAAGAGCGGCGTCGCCGGGCTGACCCGTGCGATGGCGAACGAACTGGCCGCGATGGGGATCAACGTCAACGCGATCGCGCCGGGTTATATGGCAACCGACAACACCGCGCCGCTGCGAGCCGACGAGGAACGCAGCCAGTCGATACTGCAACGCATCCCAGCCGGGCGCTGGGGGACACCGGACGATCTCAAGGGAGCCGTCGTCTTCCTGGCATCGGAAGCGGCCCGCTACATACATGGCGCAATCGTGCCGGTCGACGGGGGCTGGTTGACCCGATAGTGCCGGGAGACCCCCGGCTGAACGATCACATGGTGAGGAGAAGAAAGAAAGGAGCACCTTATAGATTGAAGGCCCATGCAGGTAAGTACCACCACCCTATTCACGCCTATGCAAGGAAGAAGAGCTGCGAATAAGCGCACCTTCCGCATAGCAGCACTTTCATAGCTTTGCAGCAGATATAAGAAGAAGGAGATTAGCCACCATGAATACCTGGATTGACCAAAGCAAGCGCAGCACCCGTGTAGTTCTGATCGCCCTGCTGCTCGTCTTTGCCCTGGTTATGAGCGCCTGCGGCTCTCCTGCCGCCACGGCCACCGAAGAACCGGAACAGGCCGCAGCGGAAGAGCCCGCAGCAGAAGAGCCTGCAGCCGAAGAACCCGCAGCGGAAGAGCCTGCAATGGAAGAGGCCGAACCCGTCACCCTCACGATGGCGGTCTGGGACCTCGCCACCACCCCTTACTGGCAGGCGATGGTTGATGCCTATGAAGCGCAGAACCCGAACGTGACCGTTGAGCTGCTCGATATCTCGTCTGCCGAATATATCGACAAGGTTAACGTCATGCTTTCCGGCGGCGACGAGACAGACATCATCACCGTCAAGGACATTCCCGAATACTCGGGGATGCTGACCCGCAACCAGATCATCCCGCTGAACGACCTGATCGACCAGGCCGGGCTTGACCTGAGCGCCTACAGCGGCGCGGCTGATGATTTGACCATCGACGGGTCAATCTACGCGCTGCCGTTCCGCAGCGACATCTGGATCCTCTACTACAACAAAGACCTGTTCGACGCGGCGGGTGTCGACTACCCGGCCAACGACATCACCTGGGACGAATTCGACGCGCTGGCCCGTGAAATGACCAGCGGCAGCGGGGCCGACAAGGTCTACGGGGCACACTTCCACACCTGGCGTTCATGCGTCCAGCTCGCCACGGTGCAGGATGGCCTGCACACCGTCATCGCCAACGATTACAGCTTCATGGCACCGATGTACAACATGGTCGTCGGGATGCAGAATGACGGCATCATCATGGACTACGGCGAACTGAGGGCAGGGAGCATCCACTACTCTGGTGTGTTCGAGAACTCACAGGCCGCTATGCTCCCGATGGGTTCGTGGTTCATCGGCACGCTGATTGAAGCGAAGAAGACGGGTGAGATCGACTTCGATTGGGGCATCGGCCAGTACCCACACCCCGAAGGCGTCGAGGCTGGAACGACCGCCGGTACGCTGACCTCGCTGGCGATCAACTCGAACTCGCAGAATCAGGCAGCCGCGTGGGACTTCATCCAGTTCTACACAGGCATCGAAGGCGCGAAGGTACTGGCTGCAACCGGCAACCTTCCGGCGATCCGTACACCAGAAGTGCTCGATATCTTCTCCAACGTCGATGGCGTTCCGCCGGAAGCCAGCCACGCCCTGCAGACGACAACCGTCCGTCTCGAACTGCCCCTTGACCCGAATGTCAGCGCGGTCGAGCAGATTCTAAACGAAGAACACGAACTGATCATGACCGGCTCGGTTTCAGTTGACCAAGGAATCGAGGAAATGACGACACGCATCAACGAAGCCCTGAGCGAATAGCTCACACAGGCGTTGATGCTAGCTGTATAATAGTAGCGGGGAAGTCCCGGTAGACATCGGGACTTCCCTGCCCGTGCTCGCCGCAGGCGAGTGAGGTGATTCTACCTGAAGACCAGTAGTGAATGGCAAACCTCAAAATCCCGACTGACCTCCGGTCGGCCTTCTCCGGGATTTTGTCCTTACGAAGACCGGTTTGCCCGACACTCCAAAAGGGCTATCCCCCTGCGGAGCGGCATCCTGCGGGTGGGTATCCGGTGGATGCTTCGGCTCCGTCGATTCCTCCATACAACAGGTGGGGCCTCCTGGAAATGGAGTGACTCGGTAAGCAGGGCAGGAAATGGGCAAAGAACCTATGGAAACCGCAGAACTCAAGATCGCCACTATCAGAGCGCGGCGGAAGAAGCTCAAGCACAATTTAGTCTGTTATTCCTTCATCCTTCCTAATTTAATTGGCTTTGCGACCTTCACGCTGGTGCCGATGGTCTTCTCGCTGGTGCTTGCCTTCATGCACTGGGACGGGGCAAACGAGATCAGTTTTGCCGGGCTGGAAAACTTCAGGGACCTGCTGAAAGATGAAACGTTTCGTATTGCCCTGTTCAACACGTTCTACTACGTCATTGGAACGGTGCCGTTGACGATGCTCTGTTCGCTTGGGCTGGCCCTGCTTCTCAACCAACCCCTGGCGGGGCGAAATCTCTTGCGCACGACGTTCTTCTTTCCTTTTGTGGCCTCGCTGGTCGCGGTCGCCGTCGTCTGGAACATGCTGTTCTACCCGGCGGCAGGGCCGGTCAACCAGATTTTGACGGTGCTGGGCGTGGCAAATCCACCCCGCTGGTCGGCGTCGGTGGAATGGGCGATGCCGACCGTCATCCTGGCGACCATCTGGAGGAATATGGGGTACTACATGGTGATCTACCTGGCGGCCCTCCAGGGAATCCCCTCCCAGTTGTATGAAGCGGCGTCCCTGGACGGCGCAAACGGGTGGCAGCGTCTCCGTTATGTCACGCTGCCTTTGCTCACCCCCGCGACCTTCTTCATCAGCATCATGCTGACCGTCACCTCCTTCAAGGTCTTCGACCTGATCCTGGTGATGACCGGCGGCGGTCCCGGTCGGGCCACTAACGTGCTGGTCGTCCATACTTACAACACCGCGTTCAGAGAGTTCAAGTTTGGCTACTCCAGCGCCATTGCGATGGTGTTGTTCCTGATCGTCTTGCTCATCACAATCGTACAGTTCCGCATGGAAGATCGCTGGGGCAGCTACCAGTGAGTGACGAGGAGAAGGTGAAGATGCAAAAAGTATCGATAGAGAACAACAAGAACGACCAGGGAGGCTCCTATCACTCAAAGATTTTGATTGGCAGAATCATCTCCTACGTCTTACTGATTGCTCTGGCGATGCTCATGTTGCTGCCCTTCATATGGATGCTTTCCTCATCGCTCAAGCTGGACAAGGATGTATTTCGCTACCCGTTCGAGTGGATTCCGGCAGTTCCGCAGTGGAGCAACTATGCGAAGATCTGGACGCGAATCCCCTTCCTGACCTTCTTTGCCAACACAACCAAGCTGACGGTGATCATCACGTTCCTCCAGGTCGCGACGAGCAGCTTCGCCGCCTATGCTTTCGCCAAGCTCGATTTCAAGGGCCGGGATATACTCTTCCTCGCCTACATTGCCAGCATTGCGATCCCCTGGCAGGTCTACATGGTGCCACAGTTCATCATGATGCGGAAGATGAGCCTGGTCGATACCCACCTTTCGCTGATCATACTGCAAGCCTTTACCGCGTTTGGAGTCTTCCTGCTGCGGCAGTTCTTCGTCAGCATTCCCGACGAACTGCTCGACGCAGCGCGAATCGATGGGTTGAGCGAATACGGGATTTACTTCCGAATCATGCTGCCGCTCTCGAAGCCCGCGCTGGCGACACTGACCATCTTTACCGCCGTTACAACCTGGAATGACTTCATGGGACCGTTGATCTACCTGAACTCCGAATCCCTCAAGACGATTCAGTTGGGGCTGCGGATGTTCATCAACCAGTATGGTGCCGATTACGCCCTGGTTATGGCCGCGTCGCTCGTGTCGCTGATTCCAGTGGTCATTCTGTTCCTCGCCTTCCAGCGATTCTTCATCGAGGGGATCGCCTCGACGGGGATTCGGGGGTAGAGAACGGACGATGTCTAGCAGGTAACAGCCTATTCGGGTGACGCCTGCTTAGAGGTCTACAGAATATCAGGACTAACACAGGAAAAAGGATTCATACCTGACGGGTCAACCAATCGCGTCAGCCCGGCGAGCATCGGGAGCACATGATCAACCCAATTGGCGACAACAACCTACAGACCCGCGCCGACCTCCAGAAAGCAGTGGTCGACCTGTTCCTGCCGCTGAAGCCGTATTTCAGCCAGGGCGGGGCACGCGTCCGGCTGGGTGTCACTGGGGCGATCTTCGACGATCACGCCGCCGCGCTGGAGGGCTTCGCCCGCCCTCTATGGGGGTTGGTGCCGCTCGCCGCCGGGGGTGGGGAGTTCGCCGACTGGGAGCTGTACCGGCGCGGATTATCCAGCGGGAGCGATCCCGATCACCCGGAGTACTGGGGCACACCCGGCGACATCGATCAGCGGTTGGTCGAGATGGCGGCGATCGGGCTGGCCCTCGCGCTGGTGCCCGAACACGTCTGGGAGCCGCTGGACAGGCAGGCAAAAGACAACCTCGTCCGCTGGCTGGAGACGATCAACCGGGTGGAGGTCGTCGATAGCAACTGGCTGTTCTTCCGGGTGCTGGTTAACCTGGGGCTGGCGAACGTCGGCGCGGAGTGGGATCGACCAACGATGCACGCCGCGCTCGACCGGCTCGAACAGTTCTACCTGGCCGACGGCTGGTACGCGGACGGCCTCACCGCGCAGCGCGATTACTATATTCCCTTCGCCATGCACTACTACGGCCTGATCTATGCACAGTTGGCTGGATCGGATGACCCTGACCGGGCGCGGCGGTTCCGCGATCGGGCGAAGGTGTTTGCCCAGGACTTCATCCACTGGTTCGCCGCTGACGGGTCGGCACTGCCCTTCGGTCGCAGCCTGACCTACCGCTTCGCTCAGGGCGGTTT
>JARRJX010000086.1:10568-14808 GCA_037388645.1 Chloroflexota bacterium | reverse complement strand
CCGGGGTGATCGTGGCGATCCTGGCGGCTACGGTCTACCTATTGCAGACGATGGGGGTGCTGTCGATCTCGCTGCGGCTGCCCACGCACCTGCTCGTGCCACCCACCGTCATCCCGCCAACGGCCACCTACACCCCCGCGCCCACCCTGACCCCGACAGCGACCGAGACGCCGATCCCGACCGCCACGCCGCTACAGGCCGCCGAAGCGACCCCGGTGCCGCCGCTGACCGTGGTGCCGCTGGAGGTGGGCAGCAGCGTCTTCCGACTCCAGGATGGGGCGGTCATGCAGTTCGTGCCTGCCGGGACGTTCATGATGGGCACGAACGAGATCAACCGCGCCCCCGCCGACCAGCCCCAGCACGCAGTCTACCTGAGCGACTACTGGATCGACCGCACCGAGGTCACCAACGCCCAGTACGCGCTGTGCGTGGGGGAGGGCCGCTGCAAGCCGCCCGTCACCACACGCTATTTCGAGGACGCGGCCTTCGCCGACTACCCGGTGGCGTACGTGCCGTACGAATCGGCGGCGGCCTACTGCCTGTGGCTGGCGGGGAAGACCGGGCAGGTGATCGGGCTGCCCAGCGAGGCGCAGTGGGAGAAGGCGGCGGCCTGGGACCCGGTGGCAGAGGTGGCCTACCGCTACCCCTGGGGAAACGACCCGGCTGGCCCGAATCTGCTGCGCTACGTCTTCAGCCCGGCCCCTTACCCGGCTGCGCCCGTCGGCTCGTTCCCGGCGGGAGCCAGCCCATACGGCGCGCTGGACATGGCGGGGAACGTGATGGAGTGGGTAGCGGACTGGTTCGACGCCGGATATTACCAGCGCACCGGCGTCTCGGTCGACCCGGTTGGCCCGCAGACGGGGACGGCGCGGATCACACGAGGGGGGGCATGGAGCCGGGACGCCTCCTTCGCGGTCAGCACGCTGCGCAACCCGACCCGCGCGACGACCTACGGGGAGGACATCGGCTTCCGCTGCGCGATGTCCGCCGAGCGCCCACCCGTGGCAAGCGGGGTGCTCCTGACACCGATTGACGCCACCGCCGCCCTGCGTGACCGGGTGGAGGCTTCGAGGAACGGTGGGGAGGATAATGCGGTGATGGGCGATTGGGAATCGGCGCTGGACTCGCTGCGCGAGGCGCTGCAAAGCGGCGAACAGGAGACCGCCCTCTCGCTGGTGAACGAACGCCTGGACTGGCTGGGAGCCGCCTCGAACCGCGCGCAGCTTGAGGGGGCGCTGCCCTTCCAACTGGAACACGGGCTGCTCTGGATCCGCGAGCAGCTCCCTGCTGACGCTTCGTAGGGCGTGTTATGAATTTTGCCTGGAGCATCCAGCATATAGGCCCTCATCCCGGCCCGACCTTCGGTCGGTCTTCCCTTCTCCGGCCAGCTTCGCAGGCTTGGGAGAAGGGTGAACAATCGACTCAAGTCCCTTGCCCAGAGCAGAGAAACGACGAAATCGTTCCTCATGAGGAGCTGCTTTGCAACTCCAGGAGAATGGATTTTGGGTGTGAGCTAAAAGGTGCGACACGGACTCCAGCATATGGCGAACGGTCAAGAGAAACGGGCGAGGGAGACATAGATAACCATGTCTGACCCCCGTTCGATCCGCCCCTTATCCCCCGATTACGAGCAGCCGGGCACCGACGTGACCCTGCACAGCCTCCAGCGGGTGGATAACGCGACCCTGGCCCGGCTCTCTGCGCTGACCCTGCCGGAGGTCGAGCAGCTCAAACAGGAGATCGCCAACATCCTGCCCGCCGGGAACCTGCCCGGCCTGATCCTGGCCGGGCTGACGAACCTCTCCGAGCGGCGAGTCTCCACCAAGCGCGCGGAATCCGACGTCAGCACGCTGTTCAACGGGGCCAACCTGCTGCCCAGGGGCCTGTACAGCCTGCTGATCGCCGGGCCTGCGGTGGTGCTGTCCGCCTATCAGCAGCTTCTCACGCTGGCGGGGAAAGACATCGACAGCGCCTTCCCAGAAGGGACGTGGCAGTTCTACCTGCACTTCGGCCTGCGCGAGGATACCGGTCGGCACACCAACGAGACGGTCGCCTACCAGCGCGACCGGCCCCGCCAGGCGACGGTCGAGGACGACATCACGGCCTGGATCATGTCGTCGGTGTACACGCTGTTCGACAACGACACGCTGAACGGCGTGATCTGGACGGAGTGGACGACGCTGCGCATCATCTACGAGGCGGCGGTGCAATCGGGCGTGGCCGACAAGCCCCCCTTCGCCGGGATGCTGAAGCGGTGGCAGGCGATCCGGCCTTACCACACACCGCCGGGCGGCTCTTACGCGGAAGCCCGCCAGGAAGCCTTCGACCGGTTCATCCAGAACTACACCGAGCAACTGACCGAGGAGGCGCTGAACACGCTCCGGGAGACGCTGAGCACCAGCGCCGACAAGGTGGCCTACCAGCAGCAGATGAGCCTGCTCGCCCGGCTCGAACCGGAACGCTTCAGAGACGAGCGAATCCGCGTGCCGATCTGGGACGCCAAGATCGGGCTGGTGTGGCGCGACCACTACTACCTGTTTGACGTGTGCCAGAAGGACGAGCGTGGCCGACCGCTGGCCTTCACGGTGGAGGGCGAGCAGTGGCCGGTGCTGCCCGACGCGGACAGCCAGGTGCGCGACCCGTATGGCAAGCCGTTAGGGGTGCGGGGTGGGTGGCTGTACCGCCTGGACGAAACGGGGCAGCCCGCCCACCCGGCGGCCTACCTGGCCCCGGTCGACCCCGCCGCGGTGAAGGGGCAGGTGGGCCAGCTCCTCGGCGACGAGCAGCCGTCTGGCGGCGTGGAAGTGACCCGCTACCTGGTCGGCGCGCCGCGCAACGAGCAGACCCGGCTGCGAGAGCTGCTGCCCGGCCCGACGCAGGACGCGATCAAGGCGCTGAGCAACGCCCTGATCATCCTGAACTGGGACGAGCAGGACAGGAGCCAGCCGCTGGGGACGATCCGGCGGGGGGCGCTGCGCGGAGTCGGCGACCACCCTTTGACGATCATGCACACGGCGGACAGCATGATCTTCGACCAGTCGCACATCTTCTTCGACGGGCTGTGGGGCATGGCGCTCAGCGAGGTGATGACCAACCAGGCCGTCGAGTGGTGCAGGCACGTGGCCGACCTCCCGCCGGGGGAGGGGACAATCGCATCGGGCCACCTGACGCTGCGAAGCTCGGTGGCGTTCGAGGCGAGCGCAATCGCCCAGCACTTCGGCACCCAGGCGGCGGAGAGCGGCGCAGAGAACACCCAGGCCGACCTGGCGCTGATCGACGAGGCGAGGGAGTGGCTGCGCCAGCGCGGCGTCCGGCTGACGGTGAACGACTTCCTGCTGCTGGCGCGGATCATGCACGCAGCGAACAACCAGGTCGACGGGGCGCTGGCCGCCGAGGTGGCACGCCTGCCCAAAGCCCTGCGGAGCAAGGTCGACGAGTCCCTGGCGGCGTCGAGCGGGGTGAACCCGGCGATCCTGATCCCGGTTCGGCGAGATGCTGGAGGTGATCAAGTCGATTACGATGCGCGGGGAGAGCTTCAACACGGCCACGCTGCGCATGCTGGCGCACCTGCCCTCGTCGATGCAGCATTTGCTCGACCAGATCCCCCAGCAGGTGGGCGTGCTCAACGAGGTGGTGAAGGGCGAGGAGGTCTTCTCGAACGTCGGGCGGGTGGCGGAGGGGTCGTCGCTGACCCGCTTCATGAGCGCGAAGGACGACGGGCAGGCGAAGACGCTGGTCTGGGGCGTGCTCACCGACGACGCGGGCATGATGCACCTCAACCTGCGCGACTTCCGCCCGCACGTCAGCGCGCTCCAACTGGAGGGCTACGAATCGCTGGCCCGCCGCCTGGCGCAGGACTACATCGACAGCTACGCGCGGACGCTGAACGGCATCGCCGAGATGCTGACGCGGATGGCGCTGGCCGAGGACGAGATGCTCTGGAGCTAAAACCTATCCGTAAATTCGCTCCGCTCATTTCGGATAGGTACCACGCCGCCGATTCACGATAAGAACTCAGTTTTATCATCATGAACAGGGATTTATGTCTCAAGATCAATCCGCTGACTCCGGTTTCTACCCCTGCGAGTATTCCCTGGAGGCAGGAGAGCAGCTTTTTGGCACCGCGCCACGGATCGACGCCTGGGTACTGATCGAATATACAGGGGCGTGGGGGCACGAGGCGCTCGACGAGAGCGACATCCCCGATGCGGCCAAGGCGCACCTGGCCGCATGGCTGGAG
>JARRJX010000086.1:0-10495 GCA_037388645.1 Chloroflexota bacterium | reverse complement strand
GCCTGCTTCGTGGCGCGCTCGGACGAGGCCAGCCCGCGCCTGCACCGCTTCCAACTGGACTCGTACGAGGCGCTGCTCGACCTCGACCTGGCGGCGGCGCTGGCCGACGACCCCGCCTATCAAGAGAACATGAGTGGGGAGCGGCTGGTGCTGGTGTGCACCAACGGCAGGCGCGACACGTGCTGCGCCCGGTATGGGCTGGCCGCCTACCGCGCCTTATCGAGCGGGGGCGGGCGGAACGTCTGGCAAAGCTCTCACCTGGGGGGGCACCGCTTCGCCGCCACGGCGGTGTGCCTGCCGCACGGGCTGATGCACGGGCGGATCGGCGCGGAGCATTACTGGTCGTTCGACGAGGCGTATCTCTCAAACCAGGTCTTATTGGAGACGTACCGGGGGCGTACCTGCTACGACCCGGCGGCGCAGGCTGCCGAGTATTTCCTGCGGGAAAAGACCGGCGAGCGGGGGATCGGCGCTTTCCGGCTGATCGAGACGGTCGATCTGGCCGATGGGGAGGCAATCGTTCGCTTCTCGGAACCGGCTGCCGGGCGGTGGCACGACGTCCGGATCGGCCCGTCGGCGGAGCCGGTGCAGGTCTATAAAAACTCCGGGGATGAGAAGACAGTTCCGATCCGGCAGTACCGGCTGCTGGCGCACAAGGTGGATTAGTACGCCTGGTTCCTGACCTCGATAATCGTCGCCGCCTCTTTTTCCTCTTCGGGCACCCAGTAGTAGTAATAGCCGCCGCCGGGGCCGAGGTGGGGGGTCGTCCAGCGGTAAATCCATTTGGCGGCGTCGCTGGTGACGTTGATGCAGCCGTGGCTGCGCGGCCTGCCGAAGTCGTTGTGCCAGTAGGTGCCGTGAATGGCCGCCCCGCCTGAGGTGAAATAGGTGCACCAGGGCACGCCGGGCAGGTTGTAAAATCCGCGCGTGCCGGGCGGGCCGCCGATCATGTGGCGGGCAGGCGTTTTGCGCTGGACGTGGTGCTCGCCGGGTGGGGTGTCGAAGCCGTACAGCTCGCCGGAGGAGTCGCGGTAGCCGCTGCCGGAGGCGATCCGGGTGGAGAAGACGACGGCGTCGTATTCGGTGCAGACCAGCTCCTGGGCGGCGAGGTCGATCACGATCCGCTTGTGGGGTGGGGGGACTTCGGGCGAGATCGGGGCGAACTCCTCCGGCCCGATCTTTCGCGCATGGGCGGCACGCACCCACCACCAGATTCCGCCGGGGTTCTGCTCCTCGTAGAGCCGGTACCAGGCCTGCCCCTGCTCGTCGTCCGCGCGCTCGACCACTCGAAAGACCGCCCCATAGGACATCTGGAAGCGGCCCACGCTGCCCTCGTGCGGCTCCCAGTGCTGCTGGGTGTAGGGCACGGAAATCTCGGCCCAGAAGCCGCTATCGATCCGGTCGACCGGCTCCTGGAACTGCTCGCGCACCGGTACGACGTAGGCCGAGTGCACACAGCCCGATCCGATGTCGAACCAGACCGGGTTGTGGGGATAGGCGCGAGGGGCGGGCCGGAAGACCTTCGCCCCGTAGACCGGGACGACGTCGCCCTCCTCCAGGTAGGCGGTCGGCTCGCCATCGGGCGGGCTGGATAAAACCGGCAGGTGCCAGCTGACCACGTGGCCGAGCATCGGGGGGTAGTTGTAGAGGGCGTTGAACGAATCGGAGGCTGTGCGTGATTGGGCAAGGCCGCACTTCCCTCGCAGAGAGAGCAGCAGTGCAGCGCTCCCTCCCAGCGCCATCCGTAAGACGGCCCGGCGGCCTGTGGTGGCGGGTCGGGGTGGGGGATCGGCGGTCGCCATGGGCGGGACTACGGGTAAACGGTGATGCGGGTGGCCTGGTCGTGCTCTTCGGCGGTGGTGCGCCGGGCGACTTCTTCAGGCCCGGCGAAGGGGGTCGTCCAGCGGTAAATCCACTTGGCGGCGTCGTTGGTGACGTTGACGCAGCCGTGGCTGCGCGGCCTGCCAAAGTCGTTGTGCCAGTAGGTGCCGTGGATGGCCGCGCCCTTGTAGGTGAAATACGTACACCAGGGCACGCCGGGGAGGTCGTAGGAATCGTCGATGTCCTCGCCGCCGATCATGTGGCGGGACGGCATCTTGATGACTGCCGTGTGTTCACCATAGGGGGTGTTGAACTCGTGCACATTGCCCTCGTTGTCGCGGAAGAACGCGCCTGACGCGATCCGGGTGGTGAAGACCGTCGCGTCATATTCGAGACAGCGCAGCGTCTGATCCGCGATGCTGATCTCGATCTGTTTGGCTTCGGGGGGGACTTCCGGCGAGATGGCGGTGAACTCCTCGGCGGCCAGCTTGCGCACGTGCCGGGCCTGCACCCACCAGGGGGAGGCCGGGTGGAGGTCGTCGAGCAGCTTATACCAGGCGCGCCCCTGCTCGTCGTCCGCCCGGTCGACCACGCGGAAGATGCAGCCATAGGCCAGGTCGTAATAGCGCGGGCTGCGCAGCACGGGCTCCCAGTGCTGCCAGGAAGTGGGGACGGTGACCTCGCCCCAGAAGCGCAGCACATACGCTTCGACCCGGCCCAGCATGGGCGGGTAGCCCAGCAACTCGTTGTAGGAGGCGAGCTCATCATAGTCGACCCTGATCCGCCCGCCTGGGTCGTAATCGTCGTCCTGGGCGAGCGCGCGGCCCGCCAGCCGACCCCCGGCCAGCAAGGACGCTGCCGCGCCCCCTAAGGCTTTGATCGCTGCTCGGCGTGTGAGTGGTGCCCCAGACATAAGCATCCTCGTGAAACTGTTTGCGTGCGTGTCATCGACGTGGGCGTAATCGATGCGGGCGAAATAGTTAGATGACAGTGACCGGCGTGCCCGGATCGCGGGAGCTGCCCCCGGCGGTCACGTCGGTGGGCAGGTGCGGCTCGGTCCAGCGGAACATCCAGCGCGCCGCTTCGGGCGTGACGTTCAGGCAGCCATGGCTGCGCGGGCGGCCATAATCGCCGTGCCAGTACGTGCCGTGAATGGCGTGCCCCTGGGTGGTGAAGAAGAGGTTGAACGGCACGCCGGGCAGGTCGAAGAAATTCGGGTCGCTGAACGCCTCCAGCTCCGGGTCGGAATACATGTGGCGAGAGGGCTGCTTATAGACCACACTGTGCTCCCCGGCGGGCGTGTCGAAGCCGCTGCCGCCGGAAGAGGTCAGCGTGCTGAACACAATCTGGTCGCCCTCGTAGCAATCGATGCGCTGCTCGGCGAGGGTGACGACGACGTGCTTATCGGGTGCGCCGGGGTTGATGGGCGCGAACGCCGTATCGGTCAACTGGCGCATGTGGCGGGCCAGCACATAGACCGGGTCGGTATCGGGCTTGTCGTCAGCCACCTTATACCACAGATACCCGGCGTCGTCCGGCTCGATCCCGATCACGCGGTGGACGCTCGAATAATACTCGATCACGGCTGAGCCATCCTCAAGCTCGACCACCGAGCCGCTGGGCTGGCTGCGCGCAGAGGTGTAAGGCACGATCACCTCGGCCCAGAACCCCGGCCCCTCGTCGATGACCGTCGTGATCTCGGTCAGGCGAATCGGGGTCACCGGGCGGGAACTGGGGAGCGGCAGACGGCTGGTGGGCGCTCAACGTGGAGAACGCCGCGAGCGAGCGGGGCACCAGCAGCCCGGCGCTGGCCCCACCGGCGGCCTTCAAGAACGCCCGCCGCGATACGCCAACGGGTGGCTTCTTCATCGTGTGCAGATTTTCCTCATCAAACGTCCGTACCAATCAATCACATTGACGATTATAACGTGCCAGGATAGAGCCAACTACAGGGGCTGGCCCCGCCCGAAACGGCCCTATGGGCTACCCATCGCATTTGTCGAGCACATCTTGAATGGCTTCAATCACCAACTCAGGGTCTTGAAGCTGAGGATAATGCCCTGTCTCATAAACCCTGATCTCACTGTTGTCACTCAGCGAGAGCAACTCATGCTGCAACTCAACCCACAAGTCCTGGAGAGCCTCTCCCTGATCGACTGAGGTGGGTGCCCCTGACGCTGCAATCACAATCAGGGGGAAGTCGCCGAGATATTCATACTGCCCCGCCTGTGCCAGTGTGGCGGGCGCTTCGACCGTTTCATCAAACCAGGCCATACTCGATTCAGGTAAGTATGCCTCTACCGGATCATAAATTTCGAGCGGCAGGTTATACATATTGCCTTTATAGCGGCCCGGCGACCCCAGGTGAGACATAAGCAGAATCAACGGCCTGATGTTTTTGTCCGGGATTTGTTGCGCAACGCCAAGCTCCTCGAAGCGGGTGAACATCTCAGGATGGCTCGACTCAACCAGCACCATGCCGCATACATCGTCAGGGTTTTGCCCGGCGAATATCCTGATATAAGCGCCGCCAAAAGCGTGGCCTACCAGAAGATAAGGGCCTTCTTCTCCAGCGTTCTCCAGGACGGCCTTCAGCTCGGCAGCGATTGTCTCCCCATCCCTGGGCCGTGGCCCAGGCTCGCTCCACATGATCCCTGCCCGATCATAGCTGCACGCGCGCGTATATTTCCCTATCTCCCCCTGGACAGAATTCCAACTCAGCGTTCCATACTGGTCAAGGTCAGATTCAAAAACGACTGTGGGAGTCCCCTCTCCCACGCAGTATAAGTGGATGTCATGGTTACCAACCGTCACCATCTCCCCCGGCGCAGGATATTCTGCGTGATATTTAGCCCGGGTTATCGATTCACGAATCAAACCAAAAACCAATAACCCCAACAAGAGGATAAAAATCCCTGCTATGATTTTCCCAATCCAACCCAAAATACTCCGAACGCGGTTCTTTGTCGTCATTGAATGTCCTTATGATTGACCGTTTATACCAATAGGATAACTTGAGTACGGTAGGTAACTACCTTTCACCTTTTTCAGAAGCGCAGCAAGCTACTCGACCAGGCCTGCGAGCGCATCGTAGAGCATCGCGTAGGTCGGGTGGCCGAGCAGCCCTTCCTCGGTGAAATACGAGCGCAGCCTCATCCCGGCGGGGACGTCGCTGTGGACGGGGAACAGGTCTTGCCCATTCACCCGGATGGTCGGCGACCCCATGAAATACGCCTCGGTCGCTTCCCGGTCGCTGCCGATCAGCCAGTAGTCGAAGGTGGCCGACACACCCAGGTCGTCGAGCACCTGCTGGACAAGCTCGGCGGCGATCTGCCAGTCGGTGCATTCCTCCATGTAGAGGATATCAATCTGCATGGTCATGGTTCCGTTCCCCTTTTAGACCGTGTTTTAGGCCAATAAAACGGCTGGGTCGAATCAACGCGCGATATCCCACTCCTCACCGCTGCGGGCGAAGGTGAGGGTCTCGATCTGCGGCCAATTCATGATGGCCTGGACGGTCGCCTCGTCCCCGGCCAGGTCGATGCGCTGAACCTCGTACCCAAGCTCGCCCGCCCGGCGAGCGATGCTGACGTAGTCGGATACGGGCGGTCGGCTGAAATCGCCGTCGTCCATCGCCATGTTGATCGCCTGGAGCAGCGCCGTGCAGTCCGCGAAGCGCTCTTCGCGGTGGGCCTGATGGGCGCTGATCAACAGCGTCTCCAGCGCCAGGTTTTCCGGCGCGGTCGCCTCGCGGATGAAGGGTGCCGTCAGGTTGTTCTCGAAGGCTGAATCAAGCTCCGGGAGGCGTTCCTGAGAGGGCGCAAACTGATCCTGATAGCGGCGCATGGTCTCATACAGCCGGACGGTCTGCTGCACGCTCTGCAGGTCGGCATCGCCGACGGGCTGACTCTCCAACCAGGCGATGAAATCAGCCTCTAACGTCTCCAGGTCGATGCCAAAGTGGCGCGCCAGGGCGGCCTCAAGCCAGGCCACATTGCGCGAGTCGCGCACGTTGGTGCGGTAGAAGCTCAGGAACCGATCCCAGCCATAGGTCTCGACCAGATAGGTCGTCAGGGCACCGGCTTCGATGTAGGCCAGCTCGTGCTGGTAGCGCGCGAAGCCGCCGGTCAAGTCGGCCAGCGGGACGTAATCGTCCAGCCTGAGCAGGGCGGCGGCACGAACGGGTACATTCTCCGGGTGGTAGTGCCCCCCGGCGACCGTCACGGCCAGCCCTTCCGCCAGGATGGCCGGGGCCTGGCGGTTGGCCGCGCGCTCCATCTGGTGGGTCGTCTCGTGGCGCAGCGCCATCTCGAAATCCAGCGCGTTGTAGGCCCGGTCGATGTAGCTGATCACGATCGCGTTTTCCGAATACGCGCCGTTCCCCCACAGGTTATCGATCAACACGATCGGCAGGCGGCCCCGCATGGGGAAGACGTTCAGCGTGGAACGCACCTCGGCGACGTTGGTTTCGATCAGGTCGGCCAGGGTATCGATGTCTCGCGCGGCTGCGGTGCCGGTCATGTAATGCACGACACAGCAGTCCAACTGGAGGCTCGTCCAAACGGCCTGGCGCTCCTGCGCTGGCTGCTCTGAGGCGTCTAATATCTCGACAAAGACGCTGATCTCCGGCGTCACGCTGCTGCTGCTCTCAGGGAGCCTGACCGTGACCTTGTGCATGCCCACCTGACCGGTCGTGTCCCACACCTGGCTGAAGACGAGCACGTCCTCGCGAAGCTGGCTGAACGTCCGGAACGGCCTGGTGTCCGGTATCTGCTGATCGTCGAGCGCGATGGTGATCTCCTCGTCGTTTTCGAGGTCGTCGAGGTTGTGCACGACCACCTCGAAGGTCAGCACATCGCCTTCATAGTGCAGGGGGCCGGGGAACACCCGCACATCCCCCGGCAGCCACGGCCTGTCCGGCGTGGCGGTCGGCAGGGGAACGGGGGTGGGTAGGGGGGTGGGCAGCGGGGTGGTCGTGCGGGCCGGTTGGGGCGATGGCGCAGGTGTGGAGGTGGCAAGCTGGAAGAGCGAGCCGCTGCTTATGGTGGGCGTGGGCGTGATGGGCGTGACGAACGAGCCGCAGGCCAGAGTCACCACGAGGGTGAGGACGGCGGCGGCGAGGGGCACGCCGGTGTGGGGCGAGCGCCTATTCAAATGAGCACCTCCGACAGCAGGTGGTCGAGCAGGGCCTGTTCTTCGGCAGGGGTGGAAACCTCACCGTCCAGCCAGGCCTCTCGCAGCCTGCCCAAAATCTCGCCAAAGTGGGGGCCGGGGGACAGGCCGCGCTTCTTGAGCGCCTCGCCATCGGTGACGGGCCTGATCCAGCGCAGGCGCAGCGCGTAGTCGCGCACGTGGCGGCGGGCGTGAGCGGTCGGCGCGGCTGCCCAGGCGGCCAATAAGACCGGGTCGCTCGCCCGGTCGAGGATCGTATCGACCTGGCTGGGCTTGAGCGGCACGGAGAGGGCTTCCATCTGGCCCCGGATTTGTTGGAGACGATCGAGCATGTCCTCGGTCCGCCTGCGCACTTTGAGGTAGCGGCAGATCGCCCGCCTGGCCTCCGCGCTCATGCGGTAGGTGAGGATGGCGAAGATCGATACGCTGGGGTCGAAGCCCGCCGCCTGGCCGATCTCCGGCCAGAGCGGGACGCGCCTGGCTGCTGCCAACGCCCTGAGCGCATTTTCCGCCCACCCATCGCAGGCCAGCTCCGGGTTGATCGTGCGCAGCACGCCCAACTGATCGAGGCGGGAGAGGATGGGGGCCGGGTCGTGCTCCACCAGGATCGACTCGATCTCGTGCCTGATCCGGTCGCCGCTGACCCGCTCGACCATGGGCAGGGCGTCGTGGATCAGCTCCTCGGTGCGTGGCTCGATCTCGAAGCGGAGCCGCTGCTCCAGGCGGACGGCGCGCAGGATGCGGGTCGGGTCGTCGACGAAGCTCAGGCTGTGCAGCACGCGAATCTGGCGGTTGCGCAGGTCGGTCAGCCCGTTGTAGAAGTCGAGCAGCTCGCCGTACGCCTCCGGGTCGAGGCGGATGGCGAGCGTGTTGATCGTGAAGTCGCGCCGGTGGAGGTCGCCCTTGATATTGCTGCGCTCGACGTCCGGCAGGGCGGTAGGCGAGTCGTAAAACTCGCGGCGGGCGGTGGCAAAATCCAGGTGGTTGGGGAGGGAGGCGAGGTCGTCACAAGGCACGCCAAAGTGGTCGATCAGCCGCCCCCAGGTGGCGGCGTCGAGCATCCACTTGCCGGTGCCGAAGCGCGCGTGGGAGCGGGTGTCGCCACCGAAGCGGCCTTTGAGCGTCCGCACCAGGGCGTTGGTGTCGCCCTCCACCACGAAGTCGATGTCGATGGTGGGCGCGCCCAGGAGCAGGTCGCGCACGAAGCCGCCCACGACGTATAGATTCATCCCCAGGCTCCGGGTGGTGCGGCCAATCTCCTGAACCAGCGCCAACAGGATTGGGGGGAGGGCCTCGTCGAGCAGCGCAGCGACGGACAGATTCCCTGCGGCGGGCTGATCGCTGCGGTGGAGGTTCTTGATCAGGTCGGTGCGGGTGACGATGCCGAGCAGCTTCCCGGAGCCGTCCACCACGGGCACCTGTCCCCAGCCGGTGGTCATCATCGTGCTTTGCAGGGTATTGGCCGAATCGCCCGGCCTGACCGTGATCCGGCCTGCATCCATCAGCCTGCTGATCTCGACGCCGTCCAGGCCGTGCTCAAGGGCGCGGTCGATGGCGCGGCGGGTCAGCAGGCCGACGATCGCACCGTTCTCGACCACCGGGAAGCCCTCGTCGCCGTAGCGGCGCATCTGCTTTGCGGCGTCCCGGACGCGCCGGTGGGCGGGCAGGGTGTGCACGCCGTGTGACATGATGTCGGCGACCGTCAGGCGGGGCCGGACAAATTGGGGCAGCACTTCGAGCAGCCGCTCCTGCGCCTGCTGGAGGGTCATGTCGTTGAGCATCGCGGCAGCGGCGCGCCGGTGGCCGCCGCCCCCGAAGGTGGCCGCGACCTGGCCGACGTCGATCGGGTCGATGCTGCTGCGAGCCACCAACTGGATGTGCGAGCCCAGGTCAACCAGCAGAAAGAGCGCGGCGGCGTCGTACAGCATCCTGATCTGGTGGGCGAGCACGGCCACTTCGTCGAGCAGGTCGGGCGCGCTTCCCGCCGCGATCACGACCTCGTAGCCCTCGATCTGGTGGGTGGTGGTGTTCTCCAATAACCGGTGATACAGCTCGCGCTGCTCGTCGGAGAGGGGCGAGTGCAGGAACTGGCGTACGGTATCGAGCAGCGCGCCCTGGTCGAGCAGCCAGCCCGCCGCGTACACGTCGCGGGTGGTGGTGCTGGCGTAGGTCAGCGAGCCAGTGTCCTCGTGGATGCCCAGCAGGAGCAGGGTCGCCTCGATGGGGGAGAGGCTCACCCCGGCGTTTTGAATCCGCTCGCACAGGATAGTGGTGGCCGCGCCGACCTGCTCGGTCGTCACCTGCCAGCGGGGGTGGTCGGGGAGGGCCGGGGTGTGATGGTCGATGATCCATATTTCCGTGTCGTCGGTCTGCCCGCGCAGGGTGGGCACCGTCTGGCTGTCCACGACGATCACCTGCTCCACCGGCTCACGGGGTAAGTCTTTGGCGCGCACGAAAGGCAGCGTGTCCTGATACAACGTGGTGAAATGGCGCACGTTGCGGTTCAGGCGGTTGGGGAGCAGGGGGAGCGCCCCCGGCACAAGCTTGCTGGCCGCCAACTGCGACGCCACGGCGTCCAGGTCGGCGTTTTCGTGTGTAACGATCACTTTCATGGTGGGGCGATTGTAGCGAATGGTCGGGGAGTGGGCAATGGGCCGCCTCGCCGCCTCACCAGGGCGGTTTTCCGGCGTATCGTGGGGTTCACGATAGGCGACGAGCAGGCACGAATCCCGGTTCTTACAAATTTCCTCATTTTGGGACTTGATTTTATAAAAATATCGAGTATAATTTAGGCACACCTAAATAAAAGTGTACGTAAAGGTTAGTAACGTTAGCACGGAATCACGGCAGAAAAACTGAGATTTACCTTCTATGAGCGAGCACGAACATCGACTATCAGAACTTCAACCGGGAGAGAGCGGGCAGGTCGTCCGGGTGGAGGGTATAGAAGAGCAGCGCAGACGCCTGATGGACCTGGGATTGATCCCCGGTACCATCGTCGTGGCGGAGATGGACAGCCCGATGGGCGACCCGACCGCCTACCGCATTCGCGGGGCGCTGATCGCATTACGTAAGGATCAGGCTGGACTGATCGTCATCGAACTAGAAAAACTTCACGAAGACAATGGGGGCAACTGACATGGGACGCACTACAGAGAACATCCACGAACTACCAGCCGCATGTCGATCCTGCCCGGTCCCGCAGCTCACGCAACTGGGCATCAAGGCGGGGAAATGGGATTACATCGTGGCGCTGGCCGGGAACCCGAACACCGGCAAGAGCACGGTTTTCAACGCGCTGACCGGCTTACGGCAGCACACCGGCAACTGGCCGGGGAAAACGGTGACCCGTGCCGAGGGCCTGTTCCGCTACGACGAGAAAACTTTCCGGCTGGTCGACCTGCCGGGGACGTACTCACTGCTGGCGACGAGCGAGGACGAGGAGATCGCCCGCGACTTCATCCTGTTCGGGCAGCCTGACGTGACGGTAGTGGTGGTCGAC